>CALHST010000320.1 GCA_938038825.1 uncultured Paracoccaceae bacterium
CCGATTTCATTGAAGACAGCGAAAATCTCACCGGGGTCTGTGTCATGCATTCCGTATCTTCGCATCCAATGGCCAACGCGGGCTTTGCGGCACTGTTGGGCCAAAGCCAAGTCTGGCCAACATTTGCACAGTTTGCCCACCTGTGGCCAGCTTGCTGTGCACGGTATCATAATGCGCGGCCATCTCGGGGTATTCCTGCAAAGCTTGGCTTCAGGGTTGCTTGCTAAGCCCCACACCCGTCGCCGCCAAGTTCAACCGCACCCAGTCGCGCCCGGCGTCAATCTGATCGGCGCGCGTGTTTCCGGGCGTGGTTTGCCACAGATATCCCATGCCGGTATCGGTGTTGGCATAAACGGCATTCAGCCCTTCTTGGTATGCCATGGAACTGGTGTCCAACACGATTTCGCGGGTAAACGCGCCGACCAGCGCCATGCCTTCGAACAAGGGACCAGAAAAATCAATGCCGTCTGGGTTTGTGTTAATCTCGCGATGCCCGATCCGAAACAAATCCACGCTTTCTTTATAGGTGCGCGGAGTCTCAATTTCGATCCGCAAGGCATCGCGCGTCAGTTCCCGCCAAAAGGCGATCTCTTCAGGCTCCAGCGTTCCTGCGACTTTGGTGCGCTGAGCCGCTGATAGAACAGAATTCAACACGCCCGCAGGCACCGGACGCGTCGTATCATAAGGTTCTTTTAAAGAGCGACGGTGTAAAACCTGATCAAATAGCGGATCGCGCGGCTGATCTGTTTTCGTGAACGTGCAATGCGCAACGGGGCGGCTGTCCAGGGCATCCGACAGCTCTCCCTCTGGGAAGATGTCGAACGTCACGGCCAATCCTGCGTTTAACGCGGCGATCCGCATCACCTCAAGGAAGCAACCAAGCCCGATGGTGATCTGGCGACCAAATGGGTCAGTATGCGGCAACAGCCGGTCGGTATCGACAAACAGGGTGACTTGGTCTGGCGTTGTCAGGTCGACACTCCAAGGCTGTCGGTTATGCGGATTAGGCGCAAGGATCGCATAGCTAAGCGCCTGCATACGCGGTTCGGAATAGCCGCCCGCCGCCGACCATGGTTTGATTGCAGCGTCTGGCGTGCGCGTCACAGCAAAGGCGCCAGCCCCCCCTGCGGCGACAATCGCGCCGCCCCCAAGAATGGCGAGAGTTTTTCGGCGAGATAACGTCATGGCGGTCTCCAATTAAAATAGTTCGATTTCGCACCATATATTTAGTACGACTTCGTACTAGTCAAGTTCATTTTCACATTGTTGTTCAATGTATCAATTGGTAAACAAAACTGACCAGTGCTGATCGGGACGCGGGACGATGCCAGTGATTACCAATATCGACGACCTCAAACGCCTGTATGAACGCCGCGTTCCGCGGATGTTTTTCGACTATGCGGAAAGCGGCAGTTGGACCGAACAAACGTTCCGCGAAAACACCACGGATTTCGAAAAAATCCGCCTGCGTCAGAGAGTTGCTGTGGATATGACGGGGCGCAGCACCAAGACGCAGATGATTGGCGAGGACGTGTCGATGCCCGTTGCGCTGGCCCCTGTTGGGCTTACCGGCATGCAACATGCCGATGGCGAGATGAAAGCTGCGCGCGCCGCTGAAAAAGCCGGTGTGCCTTTCACACTGTCGACCATGTCGATTAACTCGATCGAGGACGTAGCTGAACACACAACAGCCCCGTTTTGGTTCCAGCTTTACACGATGAAAGACACCGATTTCACCAGCCGACTGATCGAACGTGCGAAGGCCGCGAAATGTTCAGCCCTGGTGATTACGCTGGATCTGCAAATCCTTGGCCAGCGTCACAAGGACATCAAAAACGGCCTGTCTGCCCCGCCGAAACTGACACCGCGCACGATTGCGAACCTGATGACCAAATGGTCTTGGGGGATCGAAATGCTCCGCGCGAAACGGCGCGAATTTGGCAACATCGTGGGCCATGTAGACGGTATTTCTGATGCCAAAGATTTGGGTGCTTGGACTGCGGAACAGTTCGATCCATCGCTAGACTGGAAGAAGGTCGAACAGCTGATGGATCAATGGGGCGGCAAGGTGATCCTGAAGGGCATTCTTGATCCTGAAGACGCAAAGATGGCTGCAAAACTTGGGGCGGATGCGATTGTTGTTTCTAACCACGGCGGGCGTCAGCTTGACGGCGCGCTGTCCTCAATTCGGATGCTGCGCCCTATTCTGGACGCGGTGGGCAGCGACATCGAGGTCCATATGGACGGCGGTATCCGGTCGGGTCAGGACGTCCTCAAGGCGATGGCGATGGGCGCCAAAGGCACCTATATCGGGCGCTCGTTCATTTACGGCCTGGGTGCGATGGGCCAGCAAGGCGTTGAGACCGCGTTGGAGGTAATTCGTAAAGAACTTGACACGTCAATGGCCCTGTGTGGGGAACAGCACGTGGACAAGTTGGGCCTGCACAACTTGCTGATTCCAGAAGACTTTGAGGGGCGCTGGCAGAACTGACCACAGGTCTTTGGACAAAACAGCCATAGTTAACGTGATCGAAAACAATTCCGCTTAATCCTCATCTGCGAAGGGCGCATGGATGCCCAGTTATTGAGACCTGTGCAGAATGTTGGTCATTTCAGACGCGAATATCGCAATCTTAGCGGTTCCCAAAACGGGGTCTACAGCACTTGAAGGTGCGCTGCGGCAGGACGCGGACATGATCTTTACCCGTGGCCGGAAACATATCACAGCCCAGCGATTCAGAAATCGCTTTGCCCCGTTTCTGGAACGGACCTTTGGGACGCGTCTGGAAACCGTTGCGGTCATGCGCGAGCCGCTGGATCAATTGCGCAGTTGGTTTTGCTACCGCTCGCAGCCACGCCATGCGCACACACCTAAATCCACTCAGGAAATGACTTTTGCACAGTTTGTAAAAGCCGTTTTGAAAGACACGCCGCCAAATTACGCAAAAATTGGGTCGCAGTTCCGCTTTTTGACGGATTCCCATGGCGGTCTTTCTGTCACGCATCTGTTTTCTTATGATGCGCAGCCAAAGCTTCTGGATTTCCTGTCCCAAAGGGTCGGATATGACGTCACCTTGGCACGCGAAAACGTCTCGCCACATCGCGATACCACATTGCCAGCCAAGCTTGAAAAACGATTGCGCACAGAACGCGCCCCTGATTTTGCCCTGTTTAATCGACTTACAGCAGCAAACGGTTATCTGGGCCCGGGCTGGTCAGGTTGCATGGATGTGATGGATATGGCGCGCGCCAATGCGGGCACCAAAATGACGGACACTGCAATCATCAGCAACGCGACACTGGCAAATGCGCTGGGAAGACCAAACATCTGAGACAATGCGCCCAGCAACGGCGGCCCAATGAAGAATGCACCGTACCCCATGGCTGCCACGCGACTGATCGCTGCAAGCCGCTGATCTGGTCGCACATGGCGCCCCACAAGTCCCAAGGCCAAAGGCGCGACCACTGATATGCCCAAGCCTGCCAGCAAAAACCCCAGATAGGCAAAATTCACAGCACTCGCGGCACTGACCAAAGCCAAGCCAATCCCAGCAAGCGCCGTGGCACACCCCATCACCAAAAGCTCGGGCACCCGTGTTGCAAGTATGTGACCGCCGATCCGCCCAAAGCCCATCATCAACCCGAATAGTGCGGGTCCCAAAGCGGCTTGTGATGCAGAAGCGCTGAGCGTGCGTTCGAGATGCAACGCAGCCCAGCCCTCTGTCGCAGCTTCGACCAAAAAGGCTGTCAGAACAACGCCGCCGCCCAGCGCAACCAGCATAATCGGGAACGCGCCAGCGCTTGAACCTGCATCATCCGACAAATTGATGTGACGCCCCGGTCGCATCAACGCCGCCAAGCAAAACCCGATAACCGCGATCACACCAAGCGACGTCGCAGCACTTAACCCTGAGTCGCGCGCGATGCCGGTCAAAACAGCACTGAGCGCGAAACTAAAGGAAAACATCGCGTGCCCCAGATTCATCAAAGACCGCGCGGTATGCGTTTCCGCTTCTGAAATTTCCGCATTGGCAAGCACATCTGCAACCCCGGATCCCGCAGCCGCAATCAACATGCAGATAACAAAGACATAAGGCCCTGCGCTGTGCCCCACTGTCGAAAACCCGACAGCCATTGCCAATGCGCCAATGATAATCGCCTTGTGACCAACCAGCCGAAATAGCAATGGTGCCAGCCACATAGCCATCAACGCCCCAGTCGACGCACTTAACATCAGCGCTCCATAAAGCGCATCTGATGCGCCAATTTGCGCTTTGATTTCAGGCACCACAGCCGCCAAGCCACCCCAACATATGCCCAAAGACACCATAGCCAAAATTGCGCGGCGTGTTTCTATGACGTCGGTCCGTAATCCCATGGCGCAATCGCTGACATGCCACACGAGGCCCGGCAAGCCCAAAGCGCAGCACTTTAGGGCTTTTCATAATGCGACATCCATCCTATACGCCGATCTTCATGCGGGGCCCGACAGCCTTGGAGGCGGCCCGCAGTAGACAATTAGGAGATACGACTATGGCTGGAGAGATTCCTGATCTCGAAGCTCAGGTCCGTGCGGGGACAGGCAAGGGCGCCGCTCGCCAAGCCCGTCGCGACGGGATGGTACCTGGGATTGTATATGGTGGCGGGGAAGACCCAACACCCATCAATATTCCGTTCAACAAGCTGTTTCAAAAGCTGAAAGCAGGCCGCTTCATGTCCACTTTGTGGAACCTGAAGGTAGAAGGCAGCGACGACGTACGCGTCATCTGCCGGAACGTGCAGCGCGATGTGGTCAAAGATTTGCCCACGCATATCGACCTGATGCGCCTTAAGCGGACATCTCGTGTAAGCCTCTTTATTCCAGTTGAATTCGTGAATGAAGACGCAGCACCCGGCATCAAAAAGGGCGGCGTTTTGACTGTTGTCCGTCAGGAAGTCGAACTGAGCGTAATCGCGGGTGATATCCCCGAAACACTGACCGCGGACATGTCCGGTTTGGAAGTTGGTGACACGATCACCATCTCGTCGATCACACTGCCAGAAGGCGCGCGTCCGACAATCGACCGTGACTTCGTTGTTGCGAACATCTCCGCCCCATCGGGTCTGCGGTCTTCCGAAAATGAAGGCGATGACGAAGCTGGTGCAGAAGA
>CALHST010000321.1 GCA_938038825.1 uncultured Paracoccaceae bacterium
AGCCAGAATGAAATTCAAGAGCAAAGTTGACGCAATGCCGGGAATGGCCATTGGTGTCAGCACATACAGAATTTCGTCGCGCAACGTGGCCCCATCCATACGCGCAGCTTCCAGAATTTCCCCCGGAATCTCGCGGAAATAGGTGTACAGCATCCAGACTATGATCGGCAGGTTGATCAACATCAGCACGACGACCAGGCCGATACGGCTGTCCAGCAACCCCATCTCGATAAACAAAAGGTAGATGGGGTACAAAACACCCACCGCTGGCAACATTTTGGTCGACAGCATCCACAACAGAATGTCTTTGGTGCGCTTGGAAGGCACAAAGGCCATGGACCACGCCGCTGGCACCGCGATGATCACACCAAGCAGCGTTGATCCCCCCGCGATGATAACCGAGTTCCATAAGAACCGCATATAGTTAGAGCGTTCCTGAACAACGGCATAGTTTTCCAAGGTCCAATCAAAGTTCAAAAAGATCGGTGGGCTGGCGATCGCCTGTGCTTCGGTTTTGAAACTGGTCAGGATCGTCCACAGGATCGGAAAGAAAATCACAAAACCGATGGCCCAAGCGAAGGCTGTGTTGATGATCTTGCGGTTGTTGGTGACTGCGCGTGCCATGATGAACCCTCCCTTATGCGTCTAGGTTTTTGCCAACAATGCGCATCAGGAAGATGGCAATGATGTTGGCAAGGATGATCGCGTAAACACCACCCGCGGACCCCAGTCCCACGTTTTGGCTTTCCAATACGCGCTGGAAGATCAGATACGTCAGTGTGCGTGTTCCAAAAGCACCGCCCGTGGTCACAAAGATCTCGGCAAAGATCGACAACAGGAAGATCGTTTGAATAAGGATCACAATGGTCACCGCACGCGACAGGTGCGGCATGGTGATGAACCAAAAGCGCATCAGCGGCGGCGCGCCATCCATTTCGGCAGCCTCAAGCTGCTCGCTATCCAGCGATTGTACAGCCGTCAGCAAAATCAGGGTGGCAAATGGCAACCACTGCCAGCTGACAATCATAACAATCGACGGCAAAGACGCATCGGACAGCCAACTAACAGGCTCGGCCCCAAAGAACTTCCAAAGATGGGCAAACAAGCCATTGACCGGATCCATGAACATGTTCTTCCAAACAAGCGCGGATACCGTGGGCATAACAAAGAACGGTGCAATCACTAGGATCCGAACGATGCCCTGCCCCCACATGGGTTGATCCAGCAACAAGGCGAGCAACACACCAAAAACAACAGTGATGGCCAAAACACCGGCAACAATAATTAACGTGGTTTGAACCGCCGGCCAGAAGGCGCTTGAGGTCACAAACCGTACATAGTTGTCAAATCCGACGGATCCTAAGTCGCCGCCGCGCAGCGGCAGATATTTGCGAAACGAAAACCACAAGGTCATCGTCAAAGGAACCAACATCCAACCCAACAGCAGGACCACAGCGGGCGCCATCATAAGGCGGGCAGCGGATCTCGATGCTTTGGTAGCCATGGAGTCATCTCCTCTGTTCACGGACTGCGGTTGCGTCGCGATTTAGAATTAGCAGATTTGAGGGGTCTAATGAAATCGAGGGGCGGTAATGCCCGCCCCTCGACATGAGACAGAGGCTTACTTGTAGCCTGCTGCTTCCATAGCTTCGTTGGTGATGGCTTGCGCCTTCGCCAGTGCTTCTTCAACAGTTTGCTGACCTGCATAAGCTGCCGAGAACTCTTGGCTGACTTCAGATGCAATGCCTGCGAACTCTGGGATCGCTGCAAACTGAACACCAACATATGGCGATGGGTCTACAGTCGAGTCGTTCGGGTTAGCAGACAGGATGCTGTCGAGTGTCATTTTTGCGAATGGCACGGACGTGTACTCTGGGTTTTCGTACAGGGATGTACGTGCACCTGGAGGTACGTTTGCCCAACCTTCGTTGGCAGCAACCAGCTCGATATAGTCTTTGGACGTTGCCCATTCGATGAACTGCTTGGCTTCAGCTTCTTTCTCGGTACCTGCTGGAACAGCAAGTGCCCATGCCCACAACCAGTTAGAGCGTTTGCCCAAACCGTTGTCAGGTGCCAGTGCGAAACCGACGCTGTCAGCCACTGTAGAGTCTTTGCCTGTTACGAAAGACGCCGCAACGGTCGCATCAATCCACATGCCGCATTTGCCTTGGTTGAACAACGACAGGTTCTCGTTGAAACCGTTTGTGGCATAACCGGACGGACCAGAGTCATCCATCATGTTCTTGAAGAAGTTCAGCGTGTCAGACCACTCGCGTGTGTCGAACTGTGCGTTCCAATCTGCGTCGAACCAGCGCGCACCAAAGGAGTTGGACATCGCAGTGATGAATGCACCACCTTCGCCCCAACCTGCTTTACCGCGCAGGCAAACACCGTTGATTTCGTTGTCACGGTCCGTCATGGCACGTGCCGCTTTTGCGATGAAGCTCCAGGATGGGGCGTCAGGCATTTCCAGACCGGCTTTTGCCATCAGGTCTGTGCGATACATGATCATGGACGATTCACCATAGAACGGTGCCGCATACAGCGTACCGTCGTGGCTTAGACCACCGGCCATCGCTGGCAGAATGTCACCCGCGTCATATTCCGCAGACAGATCGTCCAGCGCAACCAACCAGCCGTTTGCACCCCAGATGGGTGTTTCGTACATGCCGATTGTCATGATGTCGAACTGACCACCTTTGGTGGTGATGTCTGTTGTCACACGCTGGCGAAGAACGTTTTCTTCCAGTGTGACCCACTCAACAGCAATTCCCGACTCTTCGGTGAATTTGTCGGTGTAGCCTTGCATGCGGATCATGTCGCCGTTGTTCACAGTCGCGATTGTGATTGTCTTCGCGTGACCGTCAGCAAATGCGCCTGTCGCTGTCATCAGCGCGATCGCAGAAGCCGCACCAAGTGCGTTTCTCAGTTTCATCCAATTTCCTCCCATGGTTTTCTGGACGTCTCTCGAACACCTAATCGACTCATTCTCGCCGTGTCAATCTTAATCTTTACTCTCGTAAACTATTGAGCTTCTGCGCGTGGTCACTTGGGGGTAAAATCTCGCCGGAATACAGGCCGCTGACCGCGTCACCTGTGGTGCACATACGATCCTGTTCGCACAGCCCTCATTTGGGCGACGAAGGCAGCTTCTTGTTGCAATTGCACAGTAAATTTATTAATTTTGGGTTAACGTTTGTTGCGCAGAAGTCAGATCAAAGCGCGCGATGGGCGATCAGATCACGCTGTCATCCAGATTTTCCTGTCCTGGCCTTTTGATTTGGTCGGCCAAAGCGGGGCACCGCTGTCCAAGCCGCAATGATGCCATGCGCACGCCTTCATCCAAGGCCATTTGCTATGCGATTCCGGCTCCATTCTATGCGCGGGACGTCGCATTAATTGATTACATCAACAATTTCTTTGCGTGGTGACACCTGAGAAATTCGATCTACCAAACACACCGGATCTTGCATTCCGCTCCTGCGCGCAGCTGGAATTCAGCCCACCCTTTTCGGCAAAAACCTCACTTGGTGCAAAACAAAAAATTGCCGCTAAAAGCAGCCCCCTCGCCGTGGTTTGGCGGACGAAAATCTTCCAAATGGCGCACGTCTTTTCCACATTAAGCGCATCCTAAGCACGTCGTAGCGTCACCTCTTGTGGATACCAAAAACAACCGACCTTGCCCAAGCCACCAACTATCAATTTTTTACGCGCGCGACTTTTTAAGTTTCCCAAAGATTCTAGAAATACCGGAATGCCCTGCACATTTTCTCCAAATCAGCTGCGCTGAAAAGTTTCCCCAAACCGACGTTCAGAAAGCCAATTTCATCGTCAAATCACTACGGCACGCTTAACCAAGCTCCATCGTGCCAATGGCCTCAAATGCAAAAGGGGT
>CALHST010000322.1 GCA_938038825.1 uncultured Paracoccaceae bacterium
CAATTCCGTCTGGATCGTCAAATGCGCCAAGCGCCAGATGATAGGTGCCGTGATGCTCACCCGGCGCGGTCACACGATAGTACAACGTGCTGCCACATTGACGGCAAAACCCACGCTCGGCCCAAGGCGAAGATGTGTAGACAGCACGCGTTTCATCTGTGCTAAACGTCACCTTGTCCCCGGCGACCTGAACCCCAAGGAAAATGCCCCCCGATGATTTGCGGCACATGGCACAATGGCATGCCCCTGTTTCCGTGACTTCACAGGTCACCTCAAAGCGAACGCCGCCGCACAAACATCCCGCTGATTTTGACATCTCATGTCTCCTGCATTTTTGAATGCACCCTGAATACCCCAACGCCATGACACATTTTGTCAGCAGTTTGACATTTGCCGTTCTGGCGGAACACGCTAAGGTCACACGAAATGGGGGATCGCGAAGATGTACACTGTCATTGGCGGAGTTTCGAGCCGCACCTTCCGCGTGTTGTGGGCCTTGGAAGAACTTGGCCTGACCTACGACCACATCGCATCGCCACCACAGTCTCCAGACGTGACCAAGCTGAACCCGCTTGGCAAAATCCCTGTCCTCATGGATGGCGCAACTGCGTTGACAGATAGCGTCGCGATCATGACGTATCTGGCCGACAAACATGGAGGTTTGACAGCCCCCGGCGGCACACGTGAACGGGCTCAACAGGATGCGATGACTATGTGGCTGATCGACGAGTTTGATGCCGCGCTTTGGCTGACGGCCAAACATGGGTTTGTCTTGCCAGAAGATCAACGGTTGCCCGAGATCAAGCCATTCATCCGTAAAGAATTTGCCAGGCAACTCGATATTTTCGAGACGAAAATTCAAGGTGACTTCGTTATGGGGGACACGCTTACAGTGCCGGATATTCTGGCAGTCCACTGTTTGAATTGGGCGATCGGTGCCAAATTTCCGTTAGAGAATGCCGCTGTGAACACCTATGCAAAGCGCCTGCGTGACCGCCCCGCTTTCAAACGCGTTCGTGGCTTAAACATTTCGTAACCCAGCGTGAGCTGAAGCTCACCCTACAGACAAACCCAAAGTCAGGTCTGACATAGGCCGGGCCGACCCGCGCGGCACAGATGTTCAGCCCGTAAGGTGAGCTTTAGCTCACGTAACGCGCAGCAGCCGCCCCAGCCCAAGCTCCAGTTGCAAAACATCCTGTTAACAACCAACCACCCGTTGGTGCCTCCCAGTCGAGCATTTCGCCACAACAAAAGACCCCACGTTGGTCGCGCAGCATCAAATCTGGATCCAGCTCCGAAAAGGACACGCCGCCGGCGGTCGAAATCGCCTTGTCGATTGACATAACCCCGGATGTCGCCACGGGCACAGCTTTGATCAAATGCGCCAAGTCGTGCATCGTCATATCGGGAACACCCCCCGTGGCTTCGAACACAAGCCCGACCTTCACAGCAGGTAATTTCAAGGACTTGTTCAACCAACGAGACAGCGTCACCTTTTTGGGCCGTTCCTCAAGCTTGTCGACCACATATGGAATATCGCGTTCCGGCAACAAATCGATTGTGACCTGCGCGCCCCGTCGCACTGCAGGCGTCAAACTATACAACCCGCCGCCCTCAAGCCCGTCGGCGGTAACAACCCCTTCTCCTTGGGATACAACGTCACCCGCGTGCCAGCGCACATTTTTCACGGCCTGCCCCCAGAACCGCTGCATGGACGGGGTCCATGCCACGCGCACCCCAGCGTTTGCAGCTTCAAATGGAACCGTCTTGGCCTGAAGCCATTCGGCCCAACGGCCGTCCGAGCCCAGACGTGCCCAACTTGCCCCACCGCAGGCTAAAACGGTGACATCACTGTCGCGCGCGACATCATTGATGATTGGGTTTGTGCCAAACAGACCGCTACACTGTGCGCGGCGCTCCAGCGACACG
Source organism: uncultured Paracoccaceae bacterium (assembly GCA_938038825.1). Classification (GTDB taxonomy): domain Bacteria; phylum Pseudomonadota; class Alphaproteobacteria; order Rhodobacterales; family Rhodobacteraceae; genus Aliishimia. Next base: position 1,930 of record CALHST010000322.1, read on the forward strand.
CCCAATGCATCCAGCCGCCCCAACCACGCCCGCAACAAAGGCGAGGCTTTCATGGCTTTCGGGAACACCCGCCCCGTTGACCCGGAAAATACCTCGATCCCCAAACCTTCGGCCCAGTGCCGCAAAGCCGTGTTGTCAAACGCCTCTAACGCAGGGCGCAACGCTTCGGCCGCGTTCCCGTAACCCGACAAGAGCCGATCAAAATCCCCCTCAAGCGTGAGGTTCAAACCCGATTTCCCAGCCATCAGAAATTTGCGCGCAGGAGAGGGTTTTGCTTCGTAGACTGTGACGCTCAGGCCCGCTTTGGCCATGACTTCGGCGGCCATCAACCCTGCGGGTCCTGCCCCGATGACGGCAGCACGCGTCACGTAGGCAGGCCGCCTTTGATCTCGACCACACGCTGCGGATAGGGGATTTCGATGTCGGCCTCTTTCAGCGCATTCCAGATCAGGAACAGCACGTCAGATGTGTATTTGTTATCCCCGTCATCAATGCCGTTCACCCAAAACTCCACCGCAAAATCAATTCCGCTATCCCCAAATCCACGCAATTCACAGTCCGGCGGATAGGGCATTTTCAAAACGTCGGGATGTTTGGCCACGGCTTTTTCAATCAGATCCGGCACCAAATTGATATCTGTGTCATAGCTGACAGAAAAGGGTGCCTCGTATCTGTTGGCGCTGCCCCCATCCGAAAAGTTAACCACCCGCGTGGTGATGAAATCTTCGTTTGGCACCACAATCCAGCGACCATCAAATGTCTCAAGGATCGTGGCGCGGGCCATCATCTTGACAATTGTGCCGGCTTCCCCGCCATCCAACTCGACATAATCACCGACCGTGGCTTGCCCTTCGACCAGCAGGATCACACCCGAAATAAAGTTCGACGCGATCTTTTGCAGACCAAAACCAAGACCAACGCCGATGGCCCCCCCCAGAACCGCCAAGGCGGACAGGTTGATCCCCATGATGTTCATCAGCAACAGGAACGCGATGCCAAAGATCATAAATTCGATGGATTTGGCCGCCAATTGACGCAACGACGGGCGCATCTCTTCTTGTTTCTGGATAAATTGCGACGATTGCTCGTTCGACCAACGCCCCAACCAGAACAGGACAGACCCTGCGATCAAACCCCGCACAATCGACATGACCGAAAACGAAATATTCCCAAGCGATACAATCGTTTCGCTTAGTCGCAGCTGCACCAGATCCAGCAGGCCAACGGCATACAAAGCCGCAATTGGGATCAGGACAAATTTGCCAAAGACCTTCAGGAACGGGTCCTGAATAATATCGCGCACAAGGGCACGCACCGCCAGGAACAAAAACACCCGTTTTCCGAATGCAATCACTGCACCACTGTCAAAGATCGACCGGACAATACCTTCGCCAATGCCAGTGAACACATAGGCTAACAAGGGCAACAGCAACGGCAAGAACATCATCACAAATCGCCGCGGCTTGCTCAGCAGGTTCTCGGTCTCACCCGGATCCAAAAGCCGCGCCAATGTCGGGCGCAACCGACGGGTGACAAAGACTGCGATGAAATATGCAACAAGCAGCAATCCAAATTGCGACCAAGCCGCCGGACTTAACAGCCATCCCTGCGCAAGGTCCCAGGCTTGCAACGCATAGCCGGCAGCTTGCTGAACAATCTCAGGCTGGCTCTCCAGATCAAACTCCATTGCACATCACCTCTTGCATTGTCGCGCGCTTGCCCCACTCTTTGAGCCAAGGATGCCGCCCATGCAAGACCCCGACCCCATCTGCCCCCTGTGCGACCGCCCAATACCAGCGGATGTTCCCCAATCTTTGCATCACCTCATCCCCAAACTCAAAGGCGGCAAAGGCGGCCCGACAGTGTTGCTGCACCACATTTGCCACCGTGAAATACACGCCACATTGTCCGAAGCCGAACTTGCCCGCGATTACAACACACCAGAGGCCCTGAAATCCCACCCAAGGCTTGCGAAATTCATTCAATGGGTCGCAAAACGCCCCGCAGATTTCAATTCCAAAGTCCCCGGAAAACGCCGCCAACGCTGATGCGGGGAGAATTTGAGAGGCCCTCCTCTCAAGACGCGCGCGGTCTCGCGCAGATAAATCATGTGCTGCGCTGTGCGCAGCTCCGGCAGATCACTGCGCGCAAATATGGACCGTTTGAGCAGTTTTTCAGGGGGATTCCGCGCAAATGTGAATTCGAGGGGGTAACGGCCTTGACCCCCACGCCCAGTCGGATCATTCAGGAGCGGTCGCAAAAATCCGGAGTTTATTAATGTCTCTTCGCAATTCAATTTCACTGTCCGCCTTTGTTTTCGCGCTCGCCGCTAGTCCGAGCCTTGCCGATGTTACGGCTGACGATGTCTGGGCGGACTGGAAATCCTATATGGAGGGATTTGGATACACGCTCACCGCCTCTGAAAGACTTGATGGAAGCACGCTGACCATTTCAAACCTCGCGATGACATATCTGCTTCCCGAAGGCGAAGGCAGCTTTACAACCAAATTGCCAAACCTGATCTTCACAGAAACCGGTTCTGGGTCGGTCAACGTCACGTTGCCGACAGAAATGCCTCTTGAGTTTGATATGAAGCCGCCCCAAGGCGACTCTGCAAAAGGCGTTTTGATGGTCACGCAGCAGAACCCTGTCATGGTGGTGAGCGGTGATCCAACTGACATGACCTACACGTCAAGCTCCGACGCGCTGACAGTGACTCTGGCATCGTTAGAGATTGATGGCTCCGAGATTTCGACAGAGCAATTTGACATGAACGTCACGCTTGCGGACCTGTCCGCGGTTACCCGCATGGAAATTGGCGATGTGCGGGGATACACCCAAAATATGTCGATGGGCGCGCTGACCTATTCCATTCTTTTTGATATCCCAGATGGCCCAGACGCTGGCAATCTTGACCTAAAAGGGTCGATGAATGGTGCGACATTTTCTGGAACGGGCAAGATTCCGACCAATACAGATGTGAATGACGTGAATGCGATGCTGGATGCGGGTTTTGCCATCGACGGCGGCTTCAGCTTTGACGCTGGCGAAACACGTGTGAACGCTGTAACGCCAGACGGTCCTTTTGCCGCAACATCGACATCTGAGGGCGGTTCGGCAAGAGTTGTCATGGGCGATGATGGTCTGACTTATGATGCGCAACAAACCAATCTGGTTGTCAGCGCACAGCAAATTCCACAATTTCCGTTCCCGGTCAGCTTTGAAATGGGCAAGTCAGCGTTCAACCTGACTATGCCCCTGCGCGCCAAAGACAGCGAGCAGGATTTTGCATTTGGTCTGACTTTGGGTGATTTTTCCGTGTCAGAGGTGATTTGGAACTTGTTTGACCCAGCCGCGCAATTGCCGCGTGATCCGGCAACCATTGCCTTGGATCTGACCGGCAAAGCAAAAGTTCTGCTGAACTTCATGGACCCCGAACAAGCAATCCTGCTGGAAAATGGCACCGCACCGGGCGAGCTGAACGCGCTGAACATCAATTCCATTTTGCTGTCCGCAGCTGGGGCCGAAGTGTCTGGCAACGGGGCATTCACGTTTGATAACTCAGACACCACAACATTCGACGGCATGCCAAAACCGGAAGGCGCTTTGGACGTGCGGGTCAGTGGCGCCAACGGGCTGATGGATACGTTGGTAAGCATGGGCCTGCTGCCGCAAGAGCAAGTTCTGGGCGCGCGCATGATGATGGGTCTCTTTGGTGTGCAACAGGGTGACGATGTTTTGACCTCCAAGATTGAGGTCAATCCCGAAGGCCACGTTTTGGCAAACGGCCAGCGTTTGCGCTAGGCCCGCTGCTCCGAAACGGCGCGGCGTATCCGCCGCACATGATCCAGTGATGAGGGGGGAGTCCCCCTCAAACTCCCCCGGCGCCTTGCGTCGGGGGATTGCGCTTGGGGCGGCGCCGGATTACCTCAGTCCCATGACGCGAGATTTACAAACGGTGGCCGATGCCGCTTTGGCCGCTGCCAAAGCCGCCGGGGCTGATGCAGCAGATGTTTTGGTGGATGATGGCACGTCGGTGTCAGTGGATGTCCGCCAGGGTCAATTGGAACAAGCGGAACGTGCAGAGGGCGTGGATATTGGCCTGCGTGTGTTTGTCGGGCAACGCCAGGCCATTGTGTCTGGTTCGGATTTTTCGCAATCCACCTTGGTCACCATGGCAACCCGGGGCGTGGCGATGGCCAAAGAGGCCCCCGAGGACCCCTATATCGGGCTTGCAAGCGCCGATCAGTTGGCAACCGACTGGGATATTGCAGCGCTGGAGCTCAATGATCCCGCGGCTGAACCAACGCCCGATGCGTTGCAAGACGATGCGCGGATCGCGGAAGAGGCCGCATTGCAGAACTCTGGTGTTTCACAGGTTCAATCGGCCTCTGCGTCTTATGTGGAGCGCGACATCTATCTGGCTGCGACCAATGGCTTTTCTGCTGGATATCAGCGCACCAATCGGTCTGTGTCTTGTGTTGCTATTGCCGGCACTGGTCTACAGATGGAGCGGGACTACGACGGCGACGGGCGCATCTTTCAGTCCGATTTACGCTCTCCTGTTGAGATCGGGCAAACGGCGGCGGCACGCGCGGTCGAGCGGCAAGGCGCCAAGAAGCCGCCCACCGGGGCCTATCCGGTTTTCTTTGATGAACGCATTTCCAGCAGTTTGATCGGGCACCTTTTGGCCGCCATCAATGGTGCGATGATTGCCCGGGGATCGTCTTGGTTGCTGGATGGTTTGGGCACACAAGTCTTACCCAAAGGTCTGGATTTGTATGAGGATCCACATCGCCCCCGCGTGTCAGGATCGCGCCCGTTTGATGCGGAAGGTTTGGCAACCAGACCCCGCAAGATTGTGGATGATGGGGTGTTGACCGGCTGGACGCTAGATCTGGCCAATGCACGCAAACTGGGCATGCAATCAACGGGCAGCGCAGGGCGCGGCATTGGTTCGGCCCCGTCGCCAAGTTCGGGCAATGTCATTCTTATGCAAGGCGCTGCATCCCATGCAGATCTGATCCGCGATATGGGCACGGGTCTTTTGGTGACATCCATGATTGGGTCAACGATCAATTCAAATACCGGCGACTATTCCCGTGGGGCCGCTGGCATGTGGGTTGAGAATGGCGAAATCGCCTATCCGGTGAATGAATGCACCATCGCCGGCAACTTGCATGACATGCTGAAATCCTTTGTGCCCGCCAATGATGCGCGCCCATGGCTTAGCCGGGTTGTGCCATCCCTTTTGATCGAAGGGATGACCCTTGCCGGGGAATGATCTTGCCCTGTTGATTGATGCGGTGCGCAGCTCGGGCGAGATTGCGCGTGGCTTTACGGGTGCCGATGCGCAGCGTTGGGACAAGCCCGGCGGTGCGGGCCCTGTGACAGAAGCCGACTTGGCCGTGAACGCGCATTTGCTGGATGTTCTGCGCACTGCGCGCCCTGACTATGGGTGGCTAAGCGAAGAGACCGAAGACAACGCAGACCGCCAAAATGCCGAGATGGTGTTTATTGTGGACCCAATCGACGGCACCCGATCCTTTATCGAAGGCAGCAATACGTGGGCGCATTCCATCGCGGTGGCGCGGGATGGGGTTGTCGTTGCGGGGGCGGTGTATTTACCCATGCGCGATATGCTTTATGCTGCTGAGTTGGGCGGCGGGGCCACATTGAATGATCAGGCGTTATGCGCAAGTTCGGCCGAGGATCTGGACAGCGCAGTAGTTCTGTCCGCCAAGCCCAATATGCAGCCCGAATTCTGGCAGGGCACGGTTCCTGAATGTGGACGCGCCTATCGTCCCTCGCTGGCCTATCGCATGGCGCTTGTGGGGCAAGGCCGCTTTGACGGGATGATCACCTTTCGCCCTACGTGGGAATGGGACATCGCAGCGGGTGCATTGATCGCGTCAGAGGCCGGCGCCACAGTGACAGATCGCACTGGCGCGCCTCTGCGTTTTAATGCGCCGGATCCGCGCACCCATGGCATCATCACAGCCGCGCCCAAGGTGCATGCGGCCCTGTTGGACCGTCACATTCCTGATGCATAACCCATCGGTCTGTTGATCCCGGCGTTGTTGGTGTTCAAATTCCGTGTGTCACGCAGCAAACTGCTTTTATTTCCAAGCGCAAATGCGCTAAGCCTGCCCGCAACGTCACACGATGACGCCCCCAGAAAGGACGCTTTTCATGACCCAACGTTTGCACCTTGTCTTTGGTGGTGAATTGGAAGATCCCAGCAAAAACGTATTCAGAAATGTCGAAGATCTGCACGTCGTTGGGATCTTTCCGGATTATGAAACGGCTTATAACGCGTGGAAATCCGAAGCCCAGAAAACCGTGGACAATGCCCATATGCGTTATTTCATCGCGCATTTGCATCGCCTGCGGGATGAAGAAGCGCCTGCGTCGTCTACAGAAGAACTTGGATAACAACGTCACATGGCTGCGCGTACCTTAAGCATGGCCGCCTACCGCGCTTTGGCGCGGCGGGGCACTGCAGATGCGCAGAATTTTGACACCCCACGTCCAGCGGGCGAGGTCGCCTTGATCTTTGTGGGTTATGTCATGGACATGCCTGCGGTGCAGGATCTGGCGGAACGCCTTGTGCAGCACCGCCCCGATCTGTCTGTTCTGATCTGTTTGCCCGATGAGATTTTTCAAAACCAGACTAGGGACATTACGTCCGCGCAGATCTATAGGACGAAAGCCCCGGGCGAACATCCCCGCGCGGTCGAGGCGTTTTTGGACCATTGGCGGCCCGATATTGCGCTTTGGGTCTGGGGGGGATTGCGCCCCATGTTGATCGACGAAATGAGCCGTCGTGATATCCGTTTGCATTTAGTTGCAGCCCATCAAACCGGCTTCGATGGACGCCGGGAACGGTGGCTGCCTGAATTGGCACGCTCAATCATGTCCCAGTTTGCCACGATATCGGCACGCGACGACACATCCCGTACTGCGTTGGAACGGTTGGGCGCGGATCGCACCCGCATTGAGCCCGCGCAGGATCTGCAGGCCACAGGACGTTTGTTGCCTTGTGAGGCCACGGATCTAGACGAATTGTCCGCGCACCTGTCTGGCCGCCCAATCTGGCTTGCGGCTGATATCCGTGAAAAAGAATACCCGATCATTTTGTCAGCCCATTTGGGCGCCTTGCGCGTTGCGCATCGGATTTTGCTCATCCTGAACCCCACATCCGACTACGACATCTCAAAGCTTTGCGGTGATATCGACGCAGAGGGGCTGAGTTACGCGTTGTGGAGCGCGGGGGACTTTCCCGATGAAACCACGCAGGTGCTGGTGGCGGATCTGCCGGACGAGCTGGGCCTGTGGTATCGGATGGCCACTGTGTCTTTCCTTGGACAGTCTTTCAAACATGGGGGACATGGGCGCGATCCAATGGAAGCGGCGGCGTTGGGCACTGCCATTCTGTATGGCCCCAATGTGGGTGCGTACTTGAACAGCTATACAAGGCTGGCCAGCGTTGGGGCTGCGCGCATTGTCAATGATGCCACGTCCCTAAGCAACGCGGTCGGTCGGCTCATTGTGCCTTATCAGGCTGCAAAGATGGCTCATGCGGGCTGGGACGTTGTCAGCGAAGGTGCCGAGGTCATGGACCGCATAATAACTCTTGTGCACGAGGACCTGGATGCGCGTTTGGCAGATCGCGGGCGCTCACCATGAAAGAACCCGCTTTTTGGTCACGGCCCGGGGATTTGCGCAGTCTGTTTTTGGCTCCTTTGGGGACGCTTTATGGTTGGGCAACTGCGCGGCGTATCGCGTCAGGTACACCGCACAAGTTGCAAATCCCTGTGGTCTGCGTGGGGAATTTGCATGCAGGCGGGACAGGAAAAACCCCGGTTGCGATTGCCCTTGTTGAGCGTCTGCGTGATTTGGGGCATGTCCCGCATGTGGTCAGCCGGGGATATGGCGGATCCCTGTCTGGGCCCGTTTCTGTGGATCCCGCCAAACACAAAGCCCGTGACGTTGGGGATGAACCCCTGCTGATGTCCGCCTTTGCAGAGGTCTGGGTTGCCAAGGACCGCGCGGCAGGGGGCGTTGCGGCACAAACGGCGGGGGCCACTGTGATTGTGCTGGATGATGGGTTCCAGAACCCGGCCCTGCACAAGGATCTTGCCTGTGTGGTCGTCGATGCAAGCCGTGGCTTTGGGAATGGACGCTGCTTGCCCGCCGGGCCCTTGCGCGAACCGGTCGCCCAAGGGCTACAGCGCGCCCATGCACTGATCAGCATCGGCACACCCAAAGCACAAGACAGTTTTACACCGCCCTTGCCCGGCACCCTTCCCCGGCTCAATGCCCGGTTGGAGCCGTTGCAAACAGGAATGGATTGGACTGGGTCCCCGTACCTTGCATTTGCGGGCATTGGACATCCCGAGAAATTCTTTCAAACATTGCGGGATCTGGGCGCTACATTGCTCCGCACCGAAGCCTTAGGGGATCACGAACCGCTAAGCAGTGCGTTCCTGTCACGACTGGATCACGAGGCCCGATCAAACGGCGCCCAGTTGGTCACAACGGAAAAAGATGCGGCGCGATTGCCACCAGCCTGGCGCGGAAAAATCCTGACCCTGCCTGTCAGACTGCAATTCGAAGACGAAGACCACATCGACACGCTTCTAAAAGCTCTGCCCCGAACATAACCCAACAACGGTGGCCTTGGCGCGGAGGGGGCGTGGGGGAGATATCCCCCACAGGGCGTGCGGCTGCGCACAAATACATCACGTGCGGCGCAGCCGCGCCTTTTAACAGATCACACGATCAGCTGCTTGCCGCGTCGATGATCTCCTGCATTTCGGAATAGGACATGTTGCGATACGTTGTGCCGTTGATCACAAATGACGGGGTCGAGCTGACACCATCACGTTCCGCGTTTTCCGTATACCACTGCACCAAAGTCCGAAGCTTTGTGCCGTCTTGCAAGCAGGATTCCAGCGTCTCGCTGTCCAAACCGGCCAAAAGACCAATCTTGCGCAGCTCATCCACGATGGCAGCAGGCTCTCCTGCGCGTGCCCATGTAGATTGGCCTTTATACAGCAGATCGCTGATGCCAAAGAAGCTTTCCGGTGTCCCGGCACAGCGCGCAACCGCCGAGGCCCACAACCCATACCGGTCAAAATAGACTTCGCGATACACGAAGTTGATTTTGCCCGTGTCGATATAATCCGACTTTAGCTGCTTGTAGTTTCCTGCGTGAAAGCTGGCGCAATGTGGGCAGGTATAGCTTGCGTATTCAACAACGGTCACCGGCGCATCCGCATTGCCAAGCCGCATCTCTTTGATGGTGGACGTATCCAAATCACCCGCATCTTGCGCGTTGGCAGCGCCCACAAGGCGATCCGCCAATTCCGCAGAGGCCGAGGGGCCGCTGGCCGGGGTGCTCAGATACCATCCGCCCAGACCCATCAGAGCCACAACAGATGCAATTAAAGAAAGACGAGACATAAAGTGCCCTTTTCTAGCTGTTAGATTTCGTCATGATATTAGCGCCCAGCAACGCAAGTGCCGCGCGCAGTTCCGAATTTTCGACATCCGCCGCGTCTTGTTCCGCTTTGGCCTTTAGTTTTGGGTCTGGCCCTTTGGGCGCTTCGGGCTTTGGGGCCGCGCCAAACGCCACTTGCCCTTCGGCAAAACCTGTGGGGGCCGTTTGTGTGATCCGAATGCGGGAAATGGCGCTGTAGCCATAAATCGCATTTACGCGGTCTTTCAGCGCATGCTTTTGCATTTCCAACATCGGCGCATTGGCTCCGGTGGTCAGCAAAACAAGCGTGGCACCAAAACCACCGCGGGCATAGGTCACCTCGACCGGGCGCGCGATCTGCGCCATCTGCGGGCCTGCGATTTCTTCCCATTGTGTCAACAGGCGCGATTGCTCGAACCCACGGGCGGAACTTGCATCGCGAATACGGCCTCTTAACAAAGAAGAGGTGCGGGCAAAGCCTTTGGTTGTGCTGCGGCGACTGGACGGGGGCATAAGCTCTGCTATCTGATGCGTGTGGAATTGCAATCAATATAACATGTCTTGCGGCCCCCACCACATGAACTGCAACGAGGATAGTATAAATCTTGCGTGAACTTGCCCCCGCTGACGCGGTATTGACGTGGTACGACCAGAATGCCCGCGTGATGCCATGGCGTGTATCCCCACAAGACAGGGCTCAAGGCGTGCGGCCGAACCCCTATCATGTGTGGCTATCCGAAGTGATGTTGCAGCAGACGACCGTTGCCGCTGTGCGGGACTACTTTCGCAAATTTATTGAGTTGTGGCCAACAGTTGAGGATTTGGCGGCAGCGCCCGACAGTGACGTCATGGCGGCTTGGGCGGGGCTTGGATATTATGCGCGGGCCCGTAATTTGCTGAAATGCGCCCGTGTTGTGACCCAAGACTACGGGGGCCACTTTCCGCAATCACAGGATGTGCTGCAAACCTTGCCGGGAATTGGCGGATATACCTCGGCCGCCATCGCGTCGATTGCGTTTGACGCCCCGGCGGCCGTGTTGGACGGGAATGTGGAACGTGTGATGTCCCGGCTGCACAATGATTCGAGTCCCCTGCCCAGCGCGAAGTCGCAATTTCTGGCTTATGCCCAAGAGATGACGCCCCAAGAGCGGCCCGGCGATTATGCCCAAGCGGTCATGGATCTGGGGGCCACCATCTGCACTCCCCGCAAACCCGCCTGTATGATGTGCCCTTGGGCAGATTGGTGTGATGCGCGCGCTGCGGGGACGCAGTTAGACTTGCCAGTGAAGCTGAAGAAAAAGCCCAAGCCGCGTTGGTTTGGCTATGCCTATGTGGGGCGGCGCGCCGATGGGGCTTGGTTGCTGGAAACACGCCCGGATTCGGGGCTTTTGGGCGGTATGTTGGGCTGGCCGGGCAGCGATTGGTCAGACAAGCCATCAGGCCATCCCCCCTGTGACGCGGAATGGGAAGATCTGCACAGCACAGTGCGCCATACTTTCACGCATTTTCACTTGCAGCTTACGGTTCGGGCGGCCCGTTTGCCATTGGACGCAGCACCATCACGGGGACATTTCATGACACAAGAGGATTTTTGCGCCGGTGATCTCCCAACTGTGATGCGAAAAGTGTTTGATCGCGCACGTTCGCACCTAACGTAATGCTTGGTGCATGCCATACTGGCAGTGTAACTTATCCGAGTAGTGTTTAGCCCGAAGGGTCCCTTTCCCATGTCCGACAGCACCATCACCCCATCAGAACTGTCCAGTGTCACGCGCGCCATGCCGTTTTGGATGTCATACCTGTTGCCTCCGCTGGCATGGGTTTCCGCCCTGTATGGCGGGTGGACCATTTTCTTGCTGCCTTTGGTCACGTGGTATCTGTTTTCAGCCATGGATTTTGTCGTGGGCACCGATCAGAACAACGCGGATCTGGATGCGTCTGACGCAGACATGACCCTGTATCACTGGATCACTGTTCTGTGGGCCCCGGTGCAGTTTGTGACCCTGTTTTCGCTTCTGTGGTATGTTCCGCAGGCTGAACATCTGGGCACGTTCGAAAAGATCATGGTCTTTTTTGGTGTGGGCGTTGTGACCGGCACGATTGGGATCAATTATTCGCATGAACTGATGCACCAGAAATCCCAAGTGGAGCGCTGGATGGCTGATGTGCTGTTGGCGATGGTGCTATACTCGCATTTCCGGTCCGAACATTTGTTGGTGCATCACCGCTATGTGGGCACCCCGCGCGATCCGGTCACGGCGCGGTTCAATGAAAAGTTCTACAGCTATTACCCTCGGGTCTTGCTGGCCTGTTATAA
>CALHST010000323.1 GCA_938038825.1 uncultured Paracoccaceae bacterium
CCACGGGACCGACAAGTCGCTCGCCTTCACCTCGGATGTCACACCGCGTTATGTCAAAGCCAATCCAGTTGAGGGCGGCAAACAAGCCGTGGCGGAAGCCTATCGCAACTTAACAGCCGTCGGCGCGGTGCCCCTTGCCACGACCGACAACCTGAATTTCGGAAACCCCGAAAAGCCCGAGATTATGGGCCAGTTTGTGGGCGCACTGGATGGCATCGGCCAGGCTTGTTCTGCACTGGATATGCCAATCGTGTCGGGCAATGTCTCGCTCTACAATGAAACGGATGGCACCGGCATTTTGCCCACGCCCACCATTGGCGCTGTGGGACTAATTGCCAACACGGACGACATCATTGGCAGTGACGTGCGGGATGGTCATGCCATTCTAATCGTTGGCGAAACTACGGGTCACCTGGGGCAATCCGCCCTGCTGGCCGAGGTCTTTAATCGTGTTGAGGGCGACGCCCCACCTGTCGATCTGGCAGCCGAAAAAGCACATGGGGATTTCATCCGCGACAACCGTGACTTGATCAAAGCCTGCACGGATCTGTCCGATGGGGGTCTTGCACTTGCGGCCTTTGAACTGGCCGAAGCTGCGGGTGTGGGTGTGCAACTGGATGACAGCGACACAAGCCAATTGTTCGGCGAAGATCAGGGGCGTTACCTTGTAGCCTGCAACTTTGATCAGGCCGAGGCTTTGATGGTTGCAGCCTCTGCTGCGGGACTGCCTGTTGCCTCTGTGGGCAAGTTCACCGGGACGTCCGTGATAATGGGGGGATCAGAAGCGTCTCTCGACGACTTGTCGGCGATCTATCGCAGCAGCTTTGCGGCAGCCGTCGCCTGACAAAAGACTGTTTGGAATGGCCACAGCTTGGCCATTCCAAGGATTTTCCGAATTTAAGCGGCTTTGCGTTTGCGCATGCCAATCAGACCAGCAAGTCCGCCCAAAAGCAGAAGCGACGAGGCTGGCAAAGGAACTGCAGACACGGCATCTGGATTGACAGGCGCTGTGGCGTTTCCAAAGCTGAAACCGCCCGCTTGCGTGGTTGCGTTAAAGAAGAACGAAACGGGCGCTGGTTCGATATTGCCTGTCGCAACGTTTGCGGTCGAAATGTCTGCGTGATCAACGCCAGCATTGAATTGGATTGTCGACGCGGCACCAGACCGGTTGGACAAACGGAACGTTGTTGCGGCACCGCTTAGACCAAGAAACCAGCCTACGGATGTGTTGATGCTGTTTGGACCTGCGGCATCCAGATCGAACGCAACGCTCAGACCGGCAGCGCCGTTGTCTTCAAGAATTGAAATGCTGGCAGCGTTTGCTGCGCTGGTTGCGGCTGTCAGTGCAAAAATACCGGCTAGAGCGCAATTAATGACTTTTTTCATGAGTTTAATTTTCCTCAGGTTACTGTTTACGCCACGATAAATTGTGGAACTGCCGCTTAGTGCGCACCAATGGTGGCAACTCTTTGGCAAGACCTGAGCAAAAATAAAAATTTTAGTAAAATTGATCACACGAAAACGTGTTCGAGAATTCAGAGCCACACACGCCGTGACATGTGTGCATGCGTCACAAAAGTCTCATCAGACGCGCTTTTTCACCAGCATCGCCCTTTTGGGAAATGACGCGGGCCAGTGCTTCCAGAGAGGCAATGGAATGCCCGGCGCGAAAGCTGTCCACATGAGGCAGCATCGCGGCAATGCCAGATGCTTTTGGGGCAAACCCGTCCCAACGCAGCAAGGGGTTCAGCCAGATCAGGCGGCGGGATGACAAGTTGAGCCGCTGCATCTGTTTGGCAAGATGCGCAGGCGTGCCGCGATCCAGACCATCTGTAATGACCAGAACAACTGCACCCTGCCCCAAAACCCGGCGCGACCAACCCCGGTTGAAGTCTTCAAGGCAATCACCGATGCGGGTGCCGCCTTCCCAGTCCTGAGCCTCGGCACCGGCGGATTTTAGCGCCGCATCCACATCGCGTTGCGTCAAGTGACGGGTGATATTGGTCAGGCGCGTGCCAAAGGTAAAGGCGTGGACCTTGGCCCAACCTTGCCCTTTGGCATTCATGACCGAATGCAGGAAATGCAGAACCATCCGGGAATATTGGCTCATCGAGCCGGAAATATCGCACAACACCACCAGATTGGGCCACCGCAGGCGCGGCTCTTTCAGGGCGATATCACGCAGCTCTCCCCCTTGGCGCATGGCGCGGCGCAATGTGCGCGCCCCGTCCACGCGAGTGCCCAAATAGCTGGCCTTGGTGCGGCGGGACTTCAGGGGATCCACAGGCAATGTCAGGCGCGACAGCATCTTCTTGGCCTGCTCCATTTCCGCAAGGCTCATTTGTTCGAAGTCCAGCGTCTTGAGCTTTTCTTCTTGCGAGATGGTCATAGAGGCATCAAGTTCGATTTCTGTCCCGTCGCCTTCGGGTTCTTCAAAATCCTCTGGCGCATCCCCCATCCCATCCAGTAGTGCCTCGGCCGCGCGTTTTTCAGCAGCTTGGGCTGTGCGCTCTTCAGACACACCGCGCATGGCGGGCATCAGCATGGACATCATATGTTCCAAATAACGCGGGTCGCGCCAATACAGCCGGAAGATCTGCGCAAAGACACGTTTCTGTTCGGGCTTGGCCACGAAGCAGGCTTGCAGGGTCCAGAAAAATTCATTCTTGTCGGTAAACCCCGCCGCCTCGACCGCACGAACGGCGTCAATCACGCGACCCGGCCCAATGGGCAACCCAGCACGACGCAAAGCGCGCGCGAAATGGGTGATGTTCCCTGCAAGCTTTGGGTTTTCGGGGATGTCGATGGGAATGTATTCAGGCATCAGAGATCTTTTACACTTGTCACAAGCTCGTACCCATACGCGTTATTGCCGCCACCTGTGCCGTTTTGAAGTCTGATAAACATTACTTTCCCACTTACAATCGAACTGGCGAGCATCGCCTCAACAGAAATTGACGCCTCCCATGCCACTTTCTGCTCGTCTTCATCATAAATGAAAACCTCTGTGTAAGCGCCTGTTAAATTTCGAACTTTTACGACTAAGCGCTTTCCTTGCAAAGTTTCTGTTGGAAGTACGAACCAATCACTTTCCTTCGTTCTTAGTTTTCCTGAAACCGTGGATCCAAGCGCAATAATGTCAGCTGTTTGAACACTATCATTGGGTTCGCTTTCCTTTGTATCTGCCCCTGCTGGCAAAGGAACGATTTGGTTCGGAGGTTGCTCAGAAGGCACTTCAGGCCGGTCAGTTAGCGGGTCTTGGCGGCTATTGTTGCTCTTTTCGGGAACGAAAAGTGACACTGCCAAGAAACCCGCGCCGACTAAAAACACAAGTAATCCTGCAGAGGAGCTTTCAAATTTCAGCCCAAACAACTCGATCTTTGCAGCCCCTTCGGGACGTGGGCGCAGCATCATGTACAAGCCAGCCAAGGCGAAAATGCCCCCGGCCAGCATCAGGGCGATCAATTTCGCCGCACTTATTGGTTCTAAAGTCATTGCGATAATCTCCTTACCAGCAGCCTATCACAACTTAAGATCAAGTCACGCGGGCGCGAGCGCGGCTTGGGATTCATCCAATAAGCGTTTGGCTTCAGAGCCTTCGATCTTTTGAATGTCGTCTTGGTATTTGAGGATTGCGCCCAAGGTGTCAGAAATCACTTCCGGTGACAGGTTGATCACATCCAGGGCAAGCAGGCATTTCGCCCAATCAATCGTTTCAGCGACACCCGGTTTTTTAAACAGATCTTCGGTGCGCAGGCGTTGAACAAAGGCGACAACTTCACGGCTAAGCGCCTCCGCAGCTTCGGGTGCGCGCGAGGTCAAAATCTCCATTTCGCGTTCAAAGTTGGGATAGTCGACCCAATGATACAAGCACCGTCGTTTCAGCGCATCATGCACTTCGCGGGTGCGGTTAGAGGTCAGGATGACAATGGGCGGCTCGGGCGCTTTGATGGTGCCGAGTTCTGGAATTGTGACCTGAAAATCGCTGAGCGCTTCCAGGAGGAAGGCTTCGAACGGTTCATCGGTGCGGTCAAGTTCATCAATCAGCAGGATCGGCGCGCCGTTCTCATCCGGGCGCATCGCCTGCAGCAAGGGACGTTCAATTAGATAGTCATCGCTGAACAACTCTGTCTTCAACGCCGTTGCACTAGCCCCACCCGCTGCTTCGGCTGTGCGAATGGCCACCATCTGTGCGGGGAAATTCCATTCGTAAACAGCGGTCGAGGCATCAAGCCCTTCGTAGCATTGCAAACGGATCAGACGCCGCCCCAATGCCGCAGCAATCGCCTTGGCGATTTCTGTTTTACCGACCCCCGCCTCACCTTCCAGAAACAAGGGGCGCCCCAGTTTCAGCGACAAAAACACCACGGTTGCCAGGTCGCGCCCACAGACATAACCCGTCGCGCCCAATTCTGTTTGTACTGCGTCGATACTCGCAAATCCTGTCATTGGATCCTCCCTATGGTGTCAAGGTGCACCCTTGCGCGCCGGGGTCAAGGCGGCGTTGCCCAAAAGACTCAGCGACTTTGGTGGCATGGCGGGCATTTGCTGTGCAGCAATTGACGGGTTTTGCACAGCATGCGACTGTCAACGCAATGGTAAGAGCCCTGTGAAATGAGGGGCCAACTCAGGCAATCGCGGTGGTATGGCACGAGTGGCGCAAAACTCTGAAGGTGCGGAATGAAGATTACCGCTGTGACCTGCGTCAAGAACGAAGGTCCCTTTTTGCTGGAATGGATCGCCTTTCATCATCTGTTGGGTGTGCGCGACTTCCTGTTTTATTCCAATGATTGTGATGATGGCACAGACACGCTGTTGGACGCCTTGGCCGCAAAAGGCATCGTGCAGCATTTGCCCAACCCGGCTGAGGGGCGCAATTATCAGATGGAGGCGTTGAAAGACGCGCGCCAGCAGCCCGTGGTAACAGAGGCGGATTGGGTTTGGGTGGCAGATGTGGATGAGTTTTTGAACATCCATGTGGGGGATCACACGATCCCGGCCTTGATTGCGGCCTGCAACACCCCCCAAGCAATTTCAATCACCTTTCAGTTCTTTGCCAATAATGATGTGGAACAGTTCGAAGACCGTCCCGTGATTGAGCAGTTCCTGCACTCTCACAACCCGGATCTGTGGTGCGCCGAATCCGCGATTGAGGTCAAATCCTTGATGCGCCGTGACTTTCCGTTGCAATATTTCGGGGCACACCGCCCCTTTTTCAAAAAATCACTGCCCGACACCCAGCGCCCTACATGGACAGATGGATCCGGGCGCGCTGTGCCGCATCGGTTTCTGGTGGCCGCCAATCCGCGCCGCATCCGCAAGTTCCCTGCGCAAGGGGCACGTGATTTCGCAACCCTGAACCATTATGCATTGCGCTCGCTGGACAGTTATCTGGTTAAGAATGACCGGGGCGACGTAAATCGCGAAAACCGCAACTTTGACGATACTTATTGGCGCGAACGCAATGATCCCGCCTATTTCGACGACAGTATTTTGCGGTATCTGCCGGATCTACAGACCGCGTTGGCCGAATTGAAACAGGATCCCAAGATCAAGGCGTTGCACGACAATGCGGTGCACTTGCACAAAGCCAAGCGCGACACGCTGCTGGAACACCCCACGTATCGCGCGATGCAACAGCAGCTACGCAGCGCGTCCAAGCGCCCCCCGGGAGAAGACGCGTTTCTGGCTGAGCTTGGCCTGATGGACAGTTCGTCATGAGCTTGCAGGTCATCAATCTGGGATTGCCGAAAACTGGCACCACAACGCTTGCACGGGCTTTAAAAACAGCCGGGCTTAAAACGGCGGATCACCGCATTCGACGCTATCAAACAACAAATTCCGCGTTGCACGGGGCTTTTGTCGCGGATCTGCTTTATCGCGGATATTTCGAAACGGACGACCCGGCGGCCTATCTGACCGACTTTGCCGCCATCTCGGAAATGTCCTGCTTGCGCGGCGGTCGGTCTTTGTGGCCCCAGATGGATTTTGCCATCATTGATGCGATGCGTACCCAACACCCGGATGCCGTTTTTGTCGCCACCAGACGTCCCACATGGGACACGTCTCAATCCATGTTGGGCTGGTCCGATTTGGGCACAGACCGATTGCCCGAACGGGATATCCCCGGCCTGCCCCAAGGGTACGGGGACACGTCAAAGCAACGGGAAACGTGGATTGATGCACATTACCGCCATATCACCCAACTTTTTGCGGGGGATGCGCGCTATCTTGAGTTGGACGTAACGGCGCCGGATGCGCCCAAGCGATTGGCCAAGCACATCGGGCATGACATCCCATGGTGGGGCCAAGCAAACAAAGGGAACGTCGCCTGATGCGCATAGAGCTTCATATCGGGCTGGAACAGTGCGGCGCGGCGCGGTTGCAAACGATCATGGCCAACAAACGTGATCAGATGACCACCAAAGGTGTGCGCTTTGCCGACTCGCCGGGCAACAAGAACCACACGCGGCTTTGGATGGCCGTGAGCGATCCCAATCATGTCGACCCCCTGCGGTACAATCGCGGCTATATCACCGGGCAAAAGCAAACTGCCCTGTTCGAG
>CALHST010000324.1 GCA_938038825.1 uncultured Paracoccaceae bacterium
GATGATGGGGACGACGGCGAGAGTGACGACGGTGACGACGACAGCGGGAATGATGGCGAAAGCGACGATGACGGCGGGTTTGACAGCGATGAAAGTGATGATGACGGCGAAGCCGATGATGATGAAGGCAATGATCGCGACGATGAGGACGATGACAGTGATGAGAGCGACGACGAAGATTCCGGGTCGTCGAGAAACTCTGGCAAATCAGAAACGAACAGCAATTGGCGGCCAAGCGGCGCAATTTCACGCATAGAAGTTTCAAATTCCGGCATAGAAATCCGCTATGCCAACGGTGCGCGCGAAGAAATCCAGAATGGCCGCTATCGCGTCCGCAACGAGAGAGGACAACGTGTTGTCCAAAGACGCGCAACAGGCCCTGATATCGTCAGACTTCGCGCAATCTCCGAGCGGATCACAATCCAAAGTGTTGGTGGGCAGAAACGCTCCGGTTCCGCTGTAGACAGTGTTTCGAAACGGCAGAATTCGGTGACAGTCACCTATTCCAACGGTTGGAAAGAGACGCTGCGCCGGAACACGTATACGTTGACCGATCCATACGGGCGAAGCGTTGTCATGCGCCCGTCTACATCGGCGGATGTGCGTCGTGTGAACCGCATCGCGCAGCAAAACAGTTAAGCGATTTCAAATTTGGCGGTTCCATTGTTCATGTGCCATCAGCGCGGCTTCGACTCGATTGCGCGCGTGAAGTTTGCTCATGATCGTCGTCATGTAGTGTTTTATCGTCTTTTCCTGAAGGTCCAGATCGCGCGCGACTTCCTTATTGCTAAGCCCTTTGGCGACAAGCCGCAGGATGTCTTCTTCGCGCTTCGTCAGGTCGTCGAAAGGTGATGGGTCCTGCGTCGGCTTGGCTTTGGACATGAATGTCAAAACTTTCGCAGCCAAAGACGGCGACACATGGGGTTCGCCCGCTACCGCGCCCTTGAGGATCCGCCGCAATTCGCTGGCGGAGACACCCTTCAGAATATATGCAATCGCCCCTAACTTGAGCGCCTCCGCAACATGTTCATCATCTTCAGACACTGTGAGCATCGCAATGTGGGTTGCCGTTTGCGCCCGCGCGATTTCTGCCACCGCCGTCAGCCCGCCACCCGGCATCGACAGATCCAACAGCGCCATATCGGGGCGGTGTTCTGTGGCCATCGCAATGGCTTCTGGGGCGCTTGAGGCCGTCGCAACAACTGTGAAGTCTCCGTCTTCTTCCAGACTTTGAACAACGCCATCGCGAAAAATCGGATGGTCGTCGGCAACCAAAATGCGAATGCTCATGTCTTTGCCTCTCCATAGGGCAACGCTAACGTTAACGCTGTTCCCTGCCCAACAATGGACCACACCTCAAGGCGTCCGCCAAGAGTTGCTGCACGGTCGCGAAGTCCAAGCAGCCCTTGTCCCCCATCCGGGCGCACCGCCATCTCGGTATCAGGTTCGAAACCGATGCCGGTGTCCGCGACTTTGACGAACAGGGTCATTGCATCCGTGTTAATATGAACGTCGATTTTATCAGCGCATGCATGGCGCGCCGCATTTGCCAAAGCTTCTTGTAAAAACCGATAGACGCAGAGCTTGAAAGAATAACTGACAGCCATTTCTGGAAGTTCAAATGGCGTTAGGTGAACCGCGCTGTTGAATGCGTTCTCGTGGTCCTGAACTGCGCGTTTGATCGTTTTGGTAAGTGTCAATTCTTCAAGATCAGGCAATGCCAATCCGCGAGAGATCGCCCTGAGTTCTGTCATCGCAGCATCAAGCGCCACGCGCACAGTTTTTGCCGTTTCTTGTTTGGTTGGTTCAGCTTCTTCAAACCGAAGACTGGCCAGCGAAAGATGCTGGGCCACCCCGTCATGCAAATCCTGACCAATGCGTTGCATGACCCGATCTGCCTGCGCCGTGGAGCGTTGTGCCGCTGCCGCGATGCTGTCCTTAAGCTCTCGGTTCTGGCCAGAGATGCGCTGTGTTTCGTCCAATTGCGCCTTTAAAGCGGCCTGTTGTTGGTCGATCAACCTGCTCCCCGATTTCACAATTCCAAACAACAACAGGCCGCTGGTCGCAAACACTGTAAACACGATGAACCACCCATTGCGGCGCGCATCGAACAGCTCCTTGTCCAAGGAATCTGCCCTTTCGTAAAATTCTGCAACTGCCACAATTTCACCGGTCCATACTTCACGCACTGGGCTGTAGACTTCGAGCAACGGTATCCCCATTGCTGCTTCTGCAGCATCCTCAAGGTCTCCAAGATCTTGAAACGATGCAGCAATGTCCCCGTTCCATGCCGCCAACTGGTCGTCAGATGGATCAAAGACTTGGTCGCGCAGCTCTGGGTTTGATGCCTCAATGATCCGACCGCCCTTTTTCCAAATTTTATATGACACCACTCGATCACCCAACGACGTGCCAAGAAAAATCTCGCGCAATGCCGTGCGAGCCGGATCAGACAAACCGTCCTCGGCGCTTAGCTCTTGGCTCAAAGGTGAGATGTAGCTTTCCATATAAAGCGCGGCAGATGTTGCAGAGTTTTGGACAACGCTTTGCTCAATCCGATTTGCGACCCAACTGCCTACAATAACAGCCGCCGCACACATGACCAAACCACCGGCCAAAACAAATTGATGCAATAGGGATTGCGTAAAGAAAGCGCGGACTTTTTTCATGACGTTTCAACTGCCTGAATATCACGGCTTTTTCTACGGACTAAGGTCCGACGCGAACTGCGGGTCCACTGGTCGTTCAAGAAAACCACCACAAACGTGATTATATCGATACATGAATCACGAGCACGGCCCTTTCCGGACCTTCGACCTAGCTTCAAGATGCTACGGTCGCAGCCCGCTTAGCGGTCATTCACCGCGCGTGCAAATTCTGCTTTTTGCAAGGTCGCGTCCGCCGCTTGATCTTAGAAAGCAAGAGACAAGCTCAAC
>CALHST010000325.1 GCA_938038825.1 uncultured Paracoccaceae bacterium
ACAAAGGCCGCGCCAACCACAAAGTCTACGGCCAAATGCAGCTTGTACGGCAAAATTCGAACGACACCCGTTTCGTGATCTGTCAGGAACGTCAGAACAAAGGCGGCGACGCCCGTTAACACTGACAAAGAGAAGGCCAGCGGGTTCACCGATCCCAGACCTAACAAAAAGGGCATCCCAATCAGCGCCAAGGCGACGGGGTAATCAATATAGGCGTGCAGTTTTTGTGTGACAAAGCGAGCGGACATAGACAGGTTCCTTTTCGGCATGTGAATGCAGCTTAGCGCTGCGGATACACCCAAGTTAGGATCCTATCCTATCGTATTCCACGCTCATCAGTCCCTAATGATGTGCAGATCGTTCAGAGTTTGGGCCAATTTCAGATACGGCAATTTTTCGGAACGCTGCTGGTGTTAACCCTGTTTCTTTCTTGAACACACGTGCAAATGCGGAATCAGATGCATATCCTGCCATTTCCGCGGCATGGCTTAGCGTGCCACCCGTTTGTGCCAAGGCTTGCTTGGCCACCTCCATACGCCAGCGGGTTACATATTCCATCGGGGACATCGACAAAGTCTTTTGAAACTGGACGGCAAAGCGGGTCCGCGACATCCCTGCCGCTTTGGCCAGTTTTTCCACGGTCCAATCTGCATTTACGTGTTTATGAAAAGCATCCAAAGCCTGCCCCAGTTGTGGGTCCGAAAACCCGGCCAATCCATATTCCGCAGCTTTGTCGCTTTCGATGAATGTCCGAATGGCCTGCGCAAAGATCGCTTCGGACATCTTGAGCGCAATCAGGTCGCCGCCCATGCGGGCCCCGCCCGCTTCGCCACCTATGACGCGCAAGGTAGCTTCCATCCATTGCCCGGCGTCTTCGCCATAGTTTTTCAGATGAATAAGTGGCGGCAAGCGATCAATCAAAACATGCTTGCTTAAAGGATCAAACGAGAAGTGTCCGCAAATCAGCTGTGTTTCACGCTGTTTGTCTGGCCCGCCATAGACCAGTACGCCTTCGCCAGAATAACCCGACAATTCCAGCACTTGGTCCAATGGCAAGATGGTCTTGGCAGGTTCATGTCCGCAATACAGACTATGCGCAGCCCCATGAGGGATGATGATCAAGTCCCCTTGAGCTATCAAAACCGGTTCATCCACACCGTCCACATCGACAAGACAATCGCCGCGATGTGCAAAGTGGAACCGGGCCACGTTTTGATAGGATGGCACCGCCACGCCCCAAGGCTGGGTAAACGCAGTGCGGAAATACAACGTCCCGCGTAAAGACAGGTTGGTGAGGATATTGCTGAGAAGATCTAACATAAAGCCTATATACACCAAATTGCCCATCACGCGACCCGCTGGGACGATCTGCACAATAAAATGACGTTTCGCGATGATATTCGCCCATTTCTTCGTGATTTTTGAAGAATTATGTGTTATGGGTGACCTATCTCAAGACATTAGGAGAAAGGAGGCGCCCATGGGGGAACGCGTATAGGTTTTGTGTGCTTTGAGTTGTTGGCCATTTGGCTCATTTACTATGGTTTTGGCTATATCTTGGCACAAGACGTGCCGCTTTGGATGGCGACCTGCCTTGTTTTGGGTGTGGATCGCGCCACTACGTTTGTCTCAGCATTTGTTGCGCGACGATATCAGCGATTGGCAAACGATAAGTGTTAAAACGCACCGTCGAACGCTGGCTTAACACACGCGCGGGCACCGAAAAATATCGACGTTATTCAGGCTGCGGATTTTCCAATATGGGTTGGGGTTAACGGCTGATTTTCTGGGTGCCGCCCGTTTCGCAAAGTTTGGTACGTTAACCTGCCTCTTGGCATCGCCCTGCGTGACGCGTATTCCGTGGCTCACACAAAGCCGGAGCCACATCCCATGAGCCTGAATACATTCGGACATCTTTTCCGCGTCACCACATGGGGTGAAAGCCATGGACCTGCGCTGGGCGCAACTGTGGACGGCTGCCCTCCCGGTGTGACTGTGGATGCCGAGATGATCCAACACTGGATGGATAAGCGCAAACCGGGCCAGAACAAGTACACCACGCAACGCCGGGAACCCGATCAGGTCAAGATCCTGTCGGGTGTGTTTGAGGGCAAAACAACAGGCACGCCTGTACAGCTGATGATCGAAAATACCGACCAACGGTCCAAAGATTATTCTGACATCATGGACAAGTTCCGCCCCGGTCATGCGGACATAACCTATTGGCAGAAATACGGAATTCGTGACTATCGCGGCGGTGGGCGGTCTTCTGCACGTGAAACGGCCTCTCGCGTAGCAGCAGGTGGTTTGGCCCGCGAAGCGATCAAGATGTTGGCCCCAGAGGTTGAGATCAAAGGTTATATGACCCGCATGGGCGCGCACGAGATTGACCGTGCGAATTTCGATTGGGATCAGATTGACCAGAACCCGTTTTGGACGCCTGACGTTACTGCCGCAGCGACTTGGGCGGATTATCTGGATGGCTTGCGCAAGTCGGGCTCCTCGGTTGGGGCGGTGATCGAAGTGGTTGCAAAAGGCGTTCCAGCAGGGCTTGGCGCCCCGATCTATGGCAAGATTGACACCGACTTGGCGGCAGCCATGATGTCGATCAACGCAGTCAAAGGGGTCGAGATTGGTGAAGGAATGTCTGCTGCTATGCTTACAGGTGAGCTGAACGCGGACGAGATCTTTATGGGTAATGACGGTAAGCCGTCCTATTCATCCAATCACGCAGGCGGGGTGCTTGGCGGCATTTCGACTGGGCAAGACCTTGTCGTGCGTTTCGCCGTCAAACCCACATCGTCCATTCTGCAAACCCGCAAGACGATCACCAAGTCCGGATCCGAGGCCGAGATTATCACCAAGGGCCGCCATGATCCTTGTGTCGGTATCCGCGCCGTTCCGGTGGGGGAGGCCATGATGGCCTGCGTTATTCTGGATCACATGCTGCTGCATCGTGGCCAAGTTGGCGAGAACCAAGGCCATATTGGATGAGTGAAGCGCTGGCAGGCTATCGTTCTGCTGCGCACCAATTAATACATGCCTATGACGCGTTGGATCCTGCCCTGATCTATGAGTCCGTAAAAGACGTATTACCAAAGTCAGGCGACCGTGTTCTGGATATTGGGGCCGGAACCGGGCGCGACGCCGCATGGTTTGCGCATATGGGGTGTCATGTCACCGCTGTGGAACCTGTCACCGAATTATGGGCGCATCCAGAGATTCCAATGATTCCGGATCAATTGCCCAATTTGGTTGAAAGAAAACTCACATTCGATGTCATAATCATCACGGGTGTTTGGCACCACCTGTCCCCAGACCAGCGAAAAGACGCGATTCCCGTGCTTTGGTCGCGGCTAAAACCCGCCGGAAAACTCTTGTTCAATCTGCGTCACGGACCCTGTGCCAAAGACAGACCCGGTTTCAGGGTTTCGGCGTTCGAGGAACGAAAGGTTCTGATAAAACACAGATTCAAAACAGTTTTTCAAAGGCATGTGCCATCTGTCCAAATCCAAAACACCAAGAACGATGTCACATGGATGTGGATCTGCGCGCAAAAACTTGCCGCTTGAAACATTTGGCACATCCACGTGCACACAGGTGATTTGTTAAAAAGGCTGTTAACCGTCTTAATGGTTGCAACAGAACACTTACGGAGTATCGCTCATGTCTATCAACGCACTGCGCATCACCGCCCTGACCTGCACAATCGCCCTTGGCATTACGGTTAACTCAGCAAGCGCTGACTGGACCCAAGTTCAAGACATGGTGACCGAGAAAACGGCAATCACCCAGAATGCGCAGACTTTGTAAGTCCGAACTCTGACACTAAAAGAACAACCCGCATACATCCCGTTTGCCAATGTGACGACGTCTTTATCTGGAACGACTTATCCCCCTGTTCGTTGGATATTGCGGGCCGAAGACAACAAGAAATCCCTCCGGAAGTGCCTTGGTCCAAGTGTGTTGGACCGAGGCATACCCTTGCAGGCCCCTTCAAATTAGCGCACATCTCGCGTTATGGAATCCCCCTCTCTCCACAACAATCCTATGCGGGCCGTCGCACTTAAAGTGACGGCCATTTTTTTGTTTATGGTCATGGCTGCTCTGGTCAAAGCCGTCACGCAGGACGTTCCATCGGGGCAGGCGCTGTTCTTTCGTGCGTTCTGTTCTTTGCCGGTGATCATTGTTTGGCTGATGTTTACTGGAAACCTGCGCGAAGGATTGATCCCCAAAAAGCTGTCAGGCCATATATGGCGGGGGATTCTGGGCACCACATCTATGGGGCTGACGTTCAGTGGTTTGGCGATTCTGCCGTTACCCGAAGTGACCGCCATCGGTTACGCGACGCCTATTTTTACAGTCCTTTTGGCGGCCATGTTTCTGGGTGAGCGATTCCGCCTGATCCGGCTAAGTGCGGTGCTTTTGGGATTACTGGGCGTTATGGTGGTCATGTGGCCGCGTTTATCTGTTGGGGATTTAGGAAACGCAGCAACTATTGGCGCAATCATGGTTTTGGCCGCAGCGATCCTTCGGGCGCTGGTTCAAATTTTCCTCCGCCAAATGGTCAAGACAGAGCATACGTCTGCGATTGTATTTTGGTTCATGGCGACGGCGGCGTTTATGTCGTTGTTCACCATTCCCATTGGTTGGGTGCAGCCCAACGTGGTTCAAATGGTCCAGCTGGTTGGGGCAGGGCTGATCGGGGGGGTGGCCCAGATCATGGTCACATCGTCTTATCGATTTGGGGCGGCGTCCATGCTGGCGCCGTTTGACTATACGTCGATGATTTTTGCCCTGTTGATTGGTTGGGTCGTCTTTGCGGAACTGCCCACCACCATGATGCTGGTTGGGTCTGTTTTTGTGATTGCAGGCGGCGCTTTGATCATCTGGCGTGAACGTCAGCTTGGTCTGGAACGTCGGCGCACGCGATCCGTGACCGATCCAAAAGGGTAGCTTTTCAACGTCGAAGCATGGATGCCCGGTCACTCAGACGACAAGTTCGCGACGGCCTTTGCCAGAACTTGAACGCCAGCGACAAGATCGGGTTCGGCAGTGTCTTCTGCAAAATCGTGGCTGATCCCGTTGATAGATGGCACAAACAACATCGCAACAGGCAACTTGTTGGCCACATTGGTGGCATCATGCAAAGCACCAGATGGCATCTTGCGCCATGAGTTTGGGGCGATCTCTTCTGCGGCTGTCTCCAAAGCGGAACGGAGTGTCTCGTCCATGCGAACCGGCTCCAGACCCAGCATTGGCCCAAGCTCAACCCCTAGACCGTGTTGCGCTGCGGCGTCGTTGATTGTGCTTCGAATGATGTCTTCCATTTGGGCAAGCCGTTGGGGGTCGCCATCACGCCATTGCATCGAAAACACGACCTTGCCCGGAACAATAGAGGATGCGTTCGGGTGCAACGTGACATGTCCAATAGTCCAAACGGTCTGCGGCGTGACAACGTTTTGAAAGCGGTCGCGCAATAGCATATTGAAAGAGGCCAGCCCCTGAAGCGCATCCTT
>CALHST010000326.1 GCA_938038825.1 uncultured Paracoccaceae bacterium
TTTGGTGTGACCACTTCTCCGGGTTCACCATCCGCCACTTCGACGCCATCAGCATCCACCAATAAGACCGTATGACCGGGATAGGCCCGCCCCATGGATCCGGGCTTGCGTGGGAACAATGCCGCGCAATTGCCGATCAGGTGGTTTACCTCGGTCATGCCATAAAATTCATTGCAGACAACCTGCAAGCTGTTCTCTGCCCAGTTCAACGTTTCCGACGCCAGCGCCTCGCCCCCTGTACAGATATAGCGCAAGGCCAAATCATACTCCCGGCGTGGGTCAGGATGTTGCGCCAATCGTTTGATAGCTGTGGGGGCCAAAAAGGTATGCGTGACCTTGTGACGACTCATGAAACCATAGGCATAATCTGCATCAAAACGCGCGAGCGATGTCGCAATGGGACGTCCCGCCATCCACGCCGGGAACAGCATATCGAGCAAACCACCCACCCATGCCCAATCGGAGGGCGACCAATAGACCGCATCCTGTTCCGCCATCGCCATGTTGAAAAACAGGTTGATCGACGGGGTATAGGCCGCCAGCACACGATGCCCGTGCATGATCCCTTTGGGCCTGCCCGTTGAGCCAGAGGTGTACATTAACAAGGCCATGTCATCAGCCCCGGTAAAGTCTGGTGTGAAATCCAGCGCGTCTTGTGCCAATGCTTGGCCCAAATCAATGTCACCTTTGGCCGGGTCGCGGCACAGGATGTGTTTCAAGTGTGGAAACGCATCTAAACCACGCATCAGGTCCCATGCGGTGCGGCTGGTCAGGATCACCGGCACTGCGCAATCATTCATGGCGTGTATCAATGTGTCAGGCCCGTAAAGCTGCGACAATGTCACCGCAACGCCGCCCAATTTGCACACGGCCATATGCGCAATTGCTGTATCGGGATGTTGCCCTGTATGCAGGCCAATCAAGCTGCCCCGGCCATAGCCCAGTTCCCGCAAACGTGCTGCCAAATTGGTGGAGGCGCGATCCACTTCGGCAAAACTTTGAACCTGCACGGCCCCAGCGGGGTCTTCAAAGACAATGGCCGGCTTGTCGCGATCTTGTGGGCCAAGATGCTGGCCCACGGTCATGGCAAAGATGTTCACGTCATCCGGCCACTGGATCCGAAAGCCCGTTTCGGTGCTTGTCAGATTCAGGTTTGCCAATTGATCATCGGGGATGTGAATATCCAAGGTCATGTGGGCTCAGCTTCCGTAATCGGGTGAAGGCACAGACGCGGGACATCCCCGGTGGATGGCGCAAGGTGCCCGTGATGCGTGTTCGGCATAAACCTGTCAAGGCTTACAACACTGCGCGTGTCCGCCCCGTCAAATTGGACCAGCGCAAAAGCCCCATCTATGCCCTCGGTTCGAAACAGAACCTGCGCCCGTCCCGACAAAACGACCCAATCCAATTGCGTGTCACCACAGCGGCAAACGCGCATCGGCGGAAAGCTGGTTTCCTTGCAGGCAGTACAGTGCCGCGCCAGCGCTTGACCCGTTTTCAAGCCATCCACATACGGGCGCATCCAGCCGGGCGCCAAGGTGTAATCAAGCGTCAGTTTGTATTGCATCACGCCCCCGCCCCGCGTTCCAAAATCGTGACCGCAGCTGTGGTGCAAAGACCCCCATGCGTGTCCGCCACCCCATAACGTGGCAGGGTGTGTGGTTGAAGATCCGGGTGATAGCGGCCTTCCAATAGCATGGCCATGGTCGCTGTTTGACCGACACCCGTGGCACCAACGGGCGCACCCTGCCCCATCAGCCCACCAGATAAATTGACCGGGCAGCGTCCCATTGGGCCGAAAACCCCGCTTCTCAGGTCACGCGCCGGATCATCACTGAGACCCAATGCAACCAGCCCCTGAAGCGCCGCACCCGCATAAGGATCGTAAATCTCTGCCAGACCAATCGCATCAGACGTGATGCCCGCCTGTGCGCAGGCACGCTGCATCGACACCGATTTGGCGACAAAATCACCCGGCGCAGGGCGCGCGCCAAGATGCATATGGTCTGTGGCCGCCCCAATCCCTCCAACACGCGGCGCACTGCGCCGCGTTTGTGGGAGATATGCTTGGCCAGAAATGATCAACGCCGCCGCGCCATCGGATAATGGAGAGCAATGCAACCGCCGATACGGGCTGGCAATCATGGGACTGTTGGCAATGTCTTGGGCTGTACTATCCAGCGGCAAATGTGCCCCGGGGTTCTTTTGCGCATGAGACCGCGTTTGCAGCGTAATGCGCGTCAGATCATCATCTGTTGTTCCGTAAGGTTGCGCGAAGGCCTGATAAGACAGCGCATATAACGCGCTGGACGTCGCCCCGGTAAAACCATCTGTCCAAACGTCAAAGGAAAACCCATAAAGCGCACGGACCGCATCGCCAGACAGCGAAGATGCGGATGGATCCACACCAATCACCGCGACATGTCGGGCGCTGCCCGAGCGGACCGCATTCACAGCCGCATGTACTGCAAGTTGACCAGACGCGCCGCCCCCCTCGCAACGGGTCGCAGAGACCCCTGTCATGCCAAGTTCCGTCGCCAAAACGGACGCCGGGTTTAACTGCATCGAAAAGAAGTCACTTTCAGAGGCGACGAACAAGGCATCAATGTCAGATACAGCAATCTCGGCCATCGCAAGGGCATCAAAAAACGCATCCGTCGACCAGTCCCGAAAACCTGTGCCATCTTTACGACGATTATATGGGGTCAGCGCCGCGCCGGTTATGATGGCGTCATGTCGCGACATTTTCAAACTTTCGCTGATAAATTCTAGGCTTTGGCCAAAAACGCAGGCCATAGGCACCATACTGTGTCCCGCCCACCAAATAACGGCTCACTTGGGCAAACGCTATTGAAGGTCGCGGTTATTCATAGCCGCTCATCGCTTTTTTCATATGAAGATCGAACCGGGCGTCTTTTGCGTCCAGCTCTGTGCCGAACCAATCGGTTCTGGCGCGCCCCTTGCTGCCTGTGCGACCCCATTCGCGGATCAGACCCCAATCGCCAAACAGGCCTTGAACGATCTGCATCCGATAGAACCAGCTTTGGTCAGACTCGGGTTCTGTTCGCGTCAGATACATGGCCCCATCCTTGTTATCGTTACGGCACTGCTGTCGGGATTCTAGTTCAGCGGGATGGCCTCATCAACCGCTGTTTGCAGAAAAAATCGGCGCCAAAGACATCTAATATTAGACGGTTAACAGCGTCTGGTGCCTCAAGATTACAAACATGTCCTGCGCCGGGAATGTCTTCAAATCGCACGATGGTTGCGCATCCAGCGTCGTGGATACGCTGTGCGACGGATCTGATTTCATCAGGTGGGGCCAGCCGATCAAATTGCCCCGTCATCATCAGCACAGGACACGTGATCCGGTTGAAATCGAAGTGTTCCTTTGGCGTGGTAAAACACACAAGCGCATCTTTGTAGGTTTGCGATGGGATTTCGGCCATCGAGTTCAACAGTTGCGCCCTAATGTCCGTTCCCGCATGGGGTCCTGCAATGATGTCCACCACGCGCGGAGCAAAATCCGCGGGCGTTTGCCCCTGGGCCAAGGGCGATGCCCGCGCGTTAAGAAAATCTGCGCGTGCCTGTTCGCTGGCCTCGGACATGCCTGTGCAACCGCCTGCAAGAACCAAGCCAGCCAGTAGCTCTGGGTGACGCATTGCAAAACTGGTGGCGATCCACGCGCCATATGACAAACCGCACAAGATGATCTGATCAGCACCAAATTCGGCACGAACACGCAGTATGTCCGCACAATAATCCTCTATCTGGCTCTGGTCGGCCCCCAACGCACTGTC
>CALHST010000327.1 GCA_938038825.1 uncultured Paracoccaceae bacterium
TGTCTTTCTCTGCAAGAATTCCATGGGCGTCAGGTTGCCCAAAGCTGAATGTGGTCTGCGCCAGTTATAGTCTTCTTGCCATTCTTCCAGCGTTTGTCGGGCATCGCGCAATGTGCCGAACAATGTTTCGTTTAAGCATTCATCCCTCAGTTTGCCGTTGAAGCTTTCGATAAAGCCGTTCTGCTGTGGCTTCCCTGGCGCGATGTAATGCCATTCGACACCTGTGTCCTGGGCACACTTGAGAATAGCCATACTTGTGAATTCGGTTCCGTTGTCCGACACAATCGTCTTTGGCATGCCGCGCTCAGCAATGATGCGATCCAGTTCTCGCACCACACGATGCCCTGAAAGCGATGTATCAGCGACGAGTACTAGGTTCTCTCGGCTGTAATCATCCACGACAGCCAGAATGCGGAAGCGACGTCCGTCTGTCAGCGCATCAGATACAAAATCCAGAGACCAGCGTTGGTTCGAACCATCTGGCAGCACCATCGGCTTCCTCGTCCCCAAAGCACGCTTCCTGCCGCCTCTGCGACGCACCTGAAGCTTCTCTTCACGGTAGATGCGCCTCACCTTCTTGTGGTTCACCACAAAATCCTCCCGCGCGATCATCACATGGACACGACGGCATCCAAACCGTCGCCGTTCTCTCGAAACGCGCTTGATGGCGTCTCTTAGTTCACCATCATCGCTGCGCCGCGACAGGTACCGAACCGACGACCGGTCAACTTGCAGCACATCGCAAGCCCGCCGCTGGCTGACCTGATGTTGCTCCATCAGGTGTGCCACAGCTTTCCGCTTCAAGGCAGGCGTCACCACTTTTTTGAGTTGATATCTCTCAGCATAGCGTTGTCTAACATCTGCTCCGCCAGCAGCTTCTTCAGCTTACCGTTCTCATCTTCTAAAGCACGCAGTCGCTTCGCATCAGACGGCTCCATGCCGCCGTACTTCGATTTGTATTTATAGAACGTCGCTGAACTTATCCCGTGCCGCCGACATACATCGGCAGTCTTCTCGCCAGCTTCCTGTTCTTTGATCATCGAAATGATCTGTTCATCCGTAAATCGTGCCTTCATTCGTCCGTCCTTTTGTTGGGCGGACTCTACACGAATTTGGAGGAGTTTTAGGGGCGCAGGTCAGGTCCTGCGGAGTGAGTGGGTAACCTCAAGCCCAATAATTTGACAGTCGCTTTGGAGGCATCACGTGGTCTTTCGACTCTATACGCAGCCGGGTATCGCGACCTTAAGTTACTTATCGCAAGTACTCGGCAAACGGCTAACAGGGCCGGGCAAGTAGATGAACTAAGTGTCGAACACCGCACTCTACGGAAGAATCTCAAACGATCAGAACCGCGTTTGAGCCATGTGGAAGTCAGCTTGGTGCAAGCCGAACGTGCGCAGCAGCAAGCGATCGAAACGAAAGAAAGGCTGGCGGATGACAGCTAGAGATTGAGAAAGCATATTGCGGACATGCCCAAAAAAGTATGAGAACGAGAATACACTCACAACTTTAATCTGTGGGTTTTGAAACTGCTTAGTTGGGAATGAATGTTACAGGACTTTCATAAGCACAAACTGGAGATGCAGGCCTGCAGGCTATGTAAGGATCTTCCGCTTGGTCCAAACCCTATTTTTCAGCTGGATGAGCGGGCAAAGATCCTGATCGTTGGCCAAGCTCCTGGTCGCATTACTCATTTAAAAAATCGCCCGTTTGACGATCCCTCTGGGGATCGTTTGCGTGACTGGCTTGGGATTGACAAGTCTGCTTTCTACACGGATCCCCGGATCGGCATTTTTCCAATGGGACTTTGCTTCCCTGGTGCAGGTTCTTCAGGCGACAAACCTCCACCGGAAATTTGCGCGACAACATGGCGGAAAAAAACAATGGCAGCTCTCAAGAGTGTCGAACTGACTTTGGTTTTGGGTGCCTATGCCATCGCATGGCATTTGCCTCACCTGAATGGAAAGACCGTTGCAGAAGCGGTCAAACAGTCTTCTGAAGGCCAAGACCGGCTCTTTGTACTGCCCCACCCAAGTCCGCGAAACAACAGATGGCTTAAGCAAAACCCTTGGTTCGAAGTTGATGTCATTCCAAGAATTCGTCAAAGCGTGAAACAGAGTCTCAGTGACTCTGAGAGGAAATAGCTCACTTTTCGCTGAGCAGTTACTCGAAAGAAACTGTCTATAGTGGGTTATCTTTTGACGTCACTGGAAAACATAGGGATATCAATTGGGTAACCAGAGATTAGACAATTTGCATGGCATATAACCGCGTCTTTCCGGGATACAACGGCACAGGCGGCGATCTGCCGCCGCGACCCGTGTGTGCAAAGACGTGGCATGGGTCTGTGATGAAGGCTTTGGGCACGGTGCGCTTGCGGGTTATCATTGAGTCTTATGCACTCAAACGGCATCTGGGTTGGAAGGGCAGAGCGAATGATGCGGTCATCGCCTGGGGCGGACACGGACCTGATACCTTTGTGCTGCGGCATCCAAGTTGGCGCAATACAGGATGGCTCAGGCGGAATCCATTCTTTGAAGACACCATGGTGCCTGCCTTGCAAACCGCAGTTCAGAAAGCTTTATCATTGTGACCGAATTGACCCTTTTGGACCAAGCGCACGCTCGGATGGACACATCGGATGCTGCGCGTCTGCAATTTTACGCGGCTTTGGCAGATGCAGAGTTGCATCTTCTGCTGACGGAAGAACCCAGTGGCGAAGACATCTCGCCGCGCTTGTTTCCCGTTGACGGTGGTCAGGTTGTCTTGGCGTTCGACACCCAAGAACGCCTTGCGGAATTTGCCAAAGAGGTAGCCCCATATGTGGCCTTGCCGGGTCGCATATTGGCGCAAGTGCTGTCCGAACAGGGGTTTGGGTTGGGATTGAACTTGGATGTGGCCCCGTCGTCTATGATTTTACCTTTGGATGCGCTGCAGTGGTTGACCAAAACACTGGACGCTCAGGGGCCAAATTCAGGCGAGGCCCAACTAAGCGCCGTTCGCGGACCCGGTAACGTACCGGACATCTTGCTGGAAGCACTAGGCGCGCGCCTGACGAGTTCGGCGGGGCTGGCAGATTACGCAGTCTTAGCACAGGCAGATTTTGCAAAGGGCGGGTCCGGGCATGTTCTGGCAATCGTTGGGTCACAAGCGCGGGCTGAACCTGCATTGGCGCAGGCTGTGAGCGAGGCCGTGACGTTTTCAGGAATTGATGCTGGTCATCTGGACGTTGCGTTTTTGGATGCATCACATCCGCTGACAGCGCGCATTTCGAAGGTCGGTATGCGCTTTGACATACCTAAGCCCGAGAAACCGGAGCCAATGCAACCTATGGCACCGGGGACTGATCCCGCAAAGCCGCCAAAGTTGCGCTGACATCAGTCACATCACCGCGAGGCGCGCTGCCTACTCTAGGCTTATCATCACGGCGAGTGGTATCGTGCGCCTGCTTGTCTTCACAGGACAGTGATCACGCGTATTTACGCCACGTTTAGACATTATGTGTCTGGTGCCAGACATGTTGTGCCCGCGAAATTGCATGTGATTGGTTTGGTCTTGAAACGCGGCAGAATGCGGTTGTGACACGAAAAGGAATGGATGATGACGGATTTGGCGGATACGCAACAACGCCCAAGTCGTTTCGCGCGGCGGGCTATTTTGTTTGGCGTCGTCGCGGTTGGCGGGGCTGGCGTGTTTGGCGCGCGATGGTTCAACATTGGGGCCGAAATTAACGCGGGTGCAATAAGCGTTGAAGATGCACACCAAAAAGCTGTTGCCGGAGATATCGTGTTGATTGATATTCGTCGGCCCGATGAGTGGGCCAAAACTGGGGTTGGTGAAGGTGCCATGCCGCTGGACATGCGCCGCGATGATTTCACTGACGCGCTTTTGAAAATCACAGAAGGACGGACAGATACTCCTGTTGCGTTGATTTGTGCGCGCGGCGTGCGGTCGCGCAAGATGTCGACCCGTCTGACCGAAGCAGGTTTTACGCAGATTATCGATGTTCCGGAAGGAATGCTTGGGTCCGGCGCGGGGCCGGGATGGTTGAGGGCTAAGTTGCCAGTGGTCAAATTATGAGATTTTTGTTGAGCTTTCTGGGGGCGGTTTTGCTCAGTGCAAACGCCTCTTTCGCGGCGTGTGGTGGTGCGGATGAACCCTGCAGTTTGGATGATGGTACGTATCACATCATTGCGCCAGAGGGTCCCACAGTTGGTGCATTGATGTTTTTGCACGGTTGGGGATCATCCGGGCGGGGCATCTTGCGGATGAGCGGCATGGTGCGCGCATTCAATGAAGCAGGATATGCTGTCATCGCGCCAAATGGCACACCGCGTAATGGACGTTCGGGCGGCCGCTGGTTGTTTCGACCCGGATGGCCGGGGCCACGGGATGATTTCGATTTTCTGGTGCGGGTCAAGAACGATGCGGCGGAACGTTTTGGTTTTGACGCAGATCGCGTGTTGTTGTCCGGCTTTTCCATTGGCGGTTCTATGGCGTCTTATGTGGCCTGTTCTACACCAGACGCATTTGCCGCATATGCGCCTGTTGCGGGCGGATTATGGCGTCCGCACCCTGAAAGCTGTGCCGGACCCGTGAAATTGTTGCACACACATGGTTGGAAAGATGCCGTCATGCCTTTGGAAGGGCGATTGCTGCGCGGAACTTTTCAGGACGAAAACCCGCTGATCCAAGGGGACGCTTTCGCGACAATGGAAATTTGGCGCATGGCAAATCACTGCGTGAATCACAAACCAGATCGTTTTGACATTGGTGACCGGTATTGGACACGCGGGTGGGATCGCTGTGTTGATGGATCCGCGCTGGATTTCGCGTTGCATCAGGGCGGACATAGTATCCCCAAAGGATGGTCAGCGATGGCTTTGGACTGGTTCGAAACCAATATGGGGCCCGCGTCTGGTCAGGATGGGTGAGCCGCAAGGCTGCGTGAGCTAAAGCTCACCCTACGTATTTGGCGTATGGCGCACTTATCCGAAGATCGTCGCACCCGTGTCCGCGGTTCCGACAGCATCGCGGAAGGGCGCGAAAAGTTCACGCCCGATACCCGTGTGATTTGCGGAGAGATCGGCCGTGGCTTTTGGGCGATCCAAAACGCCCTGTGTTACGATTTCTAAAGAACCAGTAGGCGCATCCAGTCGCAAGATGTCTCCATCCTGCAATTGCGCAATTGGGCCGCCATCCAGTGCTTCGGGGCTGACATGGATCGCCGCGGGAACTTTGCCGGACGCACCGGACATACGCCCGTCGGTCACCAACGCGACCCTATAGCCGCGCCCTTGCAGAACGCTGAGTATTGGCGTGAGGCTGTGCAGTTCTGGCATTCCATTCGCCTTGGGGCCTTGGAAGCGCACGACAACGATCACATCACCAGTAAATTCACCGGCCTTAAAGGCTGCTTTGACGGCGTCTTGACTGTGAAACACCCGCACCGGGGCTTCGATCACGTGGTTTTCCGGTGCAACAGCAGAGATCTTGATGACAGACGTCCCCAAAGTACCGGACAAACGTTTGAGCCCGCC
>CALHST010000328.1 GCA_938038825.1 uncultured Paracoccaceae bacterium
ACCGTCGCTGCCTTTTGCAAGATGCAGGCGATGACAATAGCCATCTGTTCGGGCCCCAAGATAGTTTTCCCGGTGTTCAGAGTTTGCGAAGAGATGCCAAGGAACCCCGCGACTTGATCAGCCACTATGACGAAGCTTCGCCAATCTTGGATTTGCGTTGGGAAATAGGCTGCGATTTCTGAGCAAACTGACAGGACCAAACCCAGTGTGACCGGTGTGTCATTGAGTGCTGATATATATATTGGTTTTGATTCGGGTTCTATGTGCCGCTCATTTTCGATGTCAGTGCCGCTCATTTCCGGGGTGCCGGATAGTGTGTCGATGGCAGTTTCTAGGCGTCTGATGAGCTGCGAATAAGCGTCATCGTCTGGCGTTCTGCGTAAGACACGATGGGTGTCTTGAAGGAGCGCGAAGTTCTCACCTGCGCTTGATTGCAAACTGTGGCGTAAACTCAGGATAATGTCGCGTTTGATTTTAAGCGCAGTCTTGCGTTCGGTTTCACGGTTTGCGGCGTCTTGAATTTGCCGGGCGTGTTGCGCGAGCGGGGATAGGTCCAAACCAAACGCATGAACGATGCCCCCCTGCCCGCGTCGTGCGTATCGTTTGCGATTTGGGCTGTCATGACGGTTGACAATCCCGCAGCCAACCAACGCGGCGATGTGTCGGCGGAGCGTGCTTTCTGGCATGCCATGCAAGCGGTCTGACAAGGTCGCATTGGCGGGAAATACAATCGCGCGGGGTCCAACCGGTATATGGCGGGTCGGAAGAAAACTGAGTAAGGCCCGCAAGACGCCAAGTGTTCTGTGTGATAAGCCGAATTCTTGGGAGGCTTCGGTCACCGCATCCAGAATTTTCCACTTATCAGGTCCGTCTACACACACCTTTTCTGCCCGCGCAAACGCGGTTTTTGCCACATGTTCCATTTAAATTCACGAAAGACGCAAAAAACCCGGCCCGGTCCAAAGGACAGAGTTGACAGGATCGATTCGGAGCGGGTATCTCAAAGGTGCAAAGTAAGAGAAGGGCCTTCCGAGTGTATCTTGGGGGGCTTTTCTTTTGTCTTCTGGTCGTGCCTCCTGCTCTACTTCCTCAACTGCGTTTAATCTTCCGACCGTTCTTTTTGGTATTGGTCGTGAAGCTCTTGGATCACGCGGTCTGCGTGATCATGTATCCAGTGATCAAACCCGGGCTCTGCGCGCGCCAAGATCGTCACTGTGACGCCCTTTTTTGTCAGTCGTACGTCGCCAAGGGCGGTGCCTTGAGTGCTGCGCAGGCTTTTGGGTTTTGGGGCGTCCGATGGTTTTGTTTGGGCGAGGGGTTGGGCGCGCTGAAAGGCGGCCTCGAACCGAGCGTCTGAGTTTAGTGCGCCAAATTCAGGGCGGTTCATAAAGGCCGTCGCGCGCGATTTGGCCCCTTTTTCCTCGAATAGTTTGGCCAGTGCCATCCATCTGTCGCGTCCAATTCCGGGGGCAGAGCCGATCTGGCGCAAGAATGGCAGATCAAAGGCGGTTCCCACCTTCAACATGCGACTAAGCATGGGGAGATCAATGCTGAGTGCCGCTGCGATGGTGTCGCGTTCATACCCGCTGTCTTGCAGTTGCGCAGCAAAGCTTGCCTTTTCGATAAAGGACAGGTCCTGACGGGCTGTGTTTTCCTGGCCTTGGGCCATCACAAGCGCGTGGTCGTCCAACTGGCGCACCATCGCTTTGACCGGTTGGCCAAGATCGCGCAATGCCTTCAGGCGCCGCCGCCCATAGACAATTTCAAACCGTCCGGCTTTGGATGCATGCGGACGCACCAACACGGGCACCTGCTGCCCATAGGTTTGCAGGCTTGATGTCAGTTGCTTTTGCGCGTCCGGGTCTAGCCCAAGGCGGTCTTCGACGCCGGCATCGTCAATCAATGACGCGTCGATCTCTTGCACCGCGTTTTCTTGAAGTTTGGACAGGGATGATTGCAAGGCACCCACCGCCCCGCGTGGTTTTTCCTTGCGTTCCGGTCGGATCGCCTTGGCGGTCAGGCCGGGTGACAATATTCCTTTGCGTGCCATTAACGCCCCCATGCTTTCTGGATGAGCGATTCAATCTCATCATTCACAAGGTTCAGTGAATCCATCGCGCGGTCATAGGTATTTCGATGAAACTGCGACCGTTCAACTTCGTACAATGTTTGATGCGTAAGGCCGGCATCCGAAATCGCGGTGGATTTCAGCATCGTGGCGACCATGACCTCGTCTTCGAACAATTGCCGCAGGAAGGCGACCACCTGTTGTTGCGGCCCGTCATTGGGTTCATAGCGATTGATCAGAAAACGCAAGAAATCGAGGTCCAATTGCGCACCGGCTTCTGACACAACATCTAGTAGATCGGCACTCATCTGCAAAAACTGCGACATGGACGCCACGTCCAGCATGTTGGGCACGATTGTGATCAACACACCGGTTGATGCACACAAGGCTGACAGTGTCAGATAGCCAAGTTGAGGGGGGCAGTCGAAGATGATGACATCATAGTTGTCTTCAACTTCTCGGAGCGTTTCGGCCATGCGTGCGAAAAACGGAGGTTGCAGGTTGTTGATCAGCGCTTGCGGCGTCTCGTGTTCAAACTCTTGCAGCAAAAGCCCACCGGGGGCGAGGTCAATGCCTGTGAAAAACGTATTCTGAATGACGTCTGACAAGGGCAGGGGGTCATCATAACGGATGGCGTCATAGATCGTTCCAGACTCAAGAAAATCAACTTCGGGCCTATAGCCAAACAATGTCGTTAGAGACGCTTGCGGATCGATATCCACGGCCAAAACGCGATATCCCTTCAACGCCAATTGGTGGGCGGTGTGGATCGCGCTTGTGGTCTTTCCAGACCCGCCTTTGAAGTTCAAAAAGGACAAAACCTGCACTTTGTCGCCGGGTTTGCGCCCGCGCATATATGCTCCGGGGTTTTTGGCGGTTAGTTCCAAAGTTTTGCGAATATCGTGTAGGTTAGACACTGAATAGTGCCTGCGCCCACCGGGCGTTGTGTGCACATCATCGACTTTCCCATCGAAATGCAGTTTGCGCAGAAAGCTGGTCGATATCCCCAGCAAATCGGCGGCTTCGCCCGCAGAAAATAGCCGCAGTTCTTTCTGGGCATCCGGGGCGAAAACAGTCATCATGTGCCCGTCAAGCGCCTCGGCCAATGTCCGGGCGTTCTTGCGTATACGGGTATTGATGGCGCTGTGGTCCATCGTTTTTTATCCTTGCCTGTAAGTAACGCTATTTTATGTCAGCGCTTTGTTTTCCGTTTCTATAGGCAAAAGTGACCCAAGGGGGCAACTTTTTTCTGCATAAGGCGCTCTTGAAAGATACTCTAGATATTGCGACAGATCCCTGCAATACCGCCACGTGTCCACTAAGAAGCTGAAAAATATAAATAATCTTAAGTTCTGCGTAAACCTGGGGCAAAATCCGATAATTCTGCAAAAATCTGCAAGTCCGCGTATTTGCTCCGAAAATAGAATCGCCTGTGATGTGACGACGTTCCGTCATGCGGGATTGGCATAACGGATTTTCCGTTCTAACCTTGACGCGCAATGGTTGCATGAACGCGGGGAAACATCCGGGGCACGCAACTGCGCAAAGGGAGGATGTCACGTGAGACTCATGCAAGTCGAACGGCGGGTTCGGTGTCATTTATGACAGCGATGACGTTGGATGACGCGATTGCGCATGTCACAACAACAAACCCGCAATTTGCCATAACCACGGCGACCGTGCGCGGAGTGTCCTATCGCGTTTTTGAAAACACACCGCCGACTGTTGGGGCGTTGTTGCGCAGCAGCCGTTCCGTTCAGGGTGACGGTGCGGCGGATTATCTGGTTTATGAAGACGCGCGCTGGACCTTTGATGCCTATTGCCAGGACGTAAAGTCGCTCGCGGCAGCGTTGCAACAAGAGCTTGGCGTCAAACAAGGGGACCGCGTGGCCATCGCGATGCGCAACTGCCCCGAATTGTTGATCCTTGTCATGGCCATCACATCCGTGGGGGCGGTTGTGGTCTTTGTGAACGCATGGTGGACAACCAACGAGCTTGATTATGCTTTGCGCGATAGCCAGCCCAAGATTGTTTTTGCGGATGGTGAACGGTTGAACCGTCTTTCGCCGTTGATCGAACCCTTGTCCCTGACATGTGTTGGGGTGCGAGAAGGGGACGGGGATTCGGCGTTGTCTTATTCCACGCTCCACGGCGCCCATCCCGTCGCAGATTGGCCGGATGTTGATGTTGATACCGATGATGATTTTGCGATCATGTACTCCTCGGGCACAACGGGACATCCCAAAGGGGTGGTGCAAACACATCGCGGGGCCGTGAACGCTGTCTATATGTGGTTAATGCAGGCCGTGATGGCGCCGCTGATCAATCCGCCCGCGCCTGATGACCCGCCAGCGCCGCGCCCATCTGCACTGGTTGTCACGCCATTATTCCACGTGACCGCGACACACCCGTTGTTCCTGCTGAGCCTCCCCGCCGGGGCCAAACTGGCGTTATTGCCGAAATGGGATGCGGCGGATGCGGTGCGCGTGATCCAGAACGAACAGATCACCCGGTTTTTGGGCGTGCCGACGCAATCGGCTGACTTGATGGAAGAAGTGCGCAGGCAAGGCGTGTCCTTGCCATCGCTGGATTTCATTGGGGCAGGGGGTGCCAAGCGTCCCCCGGCGCAAGTGAACCAACTGGCGGATACTTTCCCGAACGCGGATATTGCAACGGGTTGGGGCATGACGGAAACCAATGCCATCGGGATTGGCATGACAGGGTCCGAGTATGTGCAGCGTCCCGGTGTTGCCGGCCGGCTATATCCGCCGTTGCAGGATATCAAGTTCCTGGACGCAGACGGTCACCCGGTGCCGCAAGGCACGCCGGGAGAAATCACTGTCAAAA
This sequence comes from uncultured Paracoccaceae bacterium, assembly GCA_938038825.1. Taxonomy (GTDB): domain Bacteria; phylum Pseudomonadota; class Alphaproteobacteria; order Rhodobacterales; family Rhodobacteraceae; genus Aliishimia. Next base: position 4,916 of record CALHST010000328.1, read on the forward strand.
GTCCCAGCAATATGCGTTGCTATCTGAACAAGCCCGAGGCGACAGTAGACGTTCTGCAAGACGGATGGTTGCGCACTGGGGACATTGGGATGATCGACGCTGATGGCGTCATCACAATTGTGGACAGGGCCAAGAACATCATCATTCGTGGCGGTGAAAACATTGCCTGTTTAGAGGTCGAAGCTGCGATTCATCGCCACGAGGCCGTGATCGAAGCCTGTGCGTTTTCGGTTCCGGATGACCGGTTGGGCGAAGTTGTTGGGGCGGCTGTGCATGTGCGCGCAGGCTTTGACCTGAACCCCAGTGCGTTGCGCGAATTCCTCAAAACCCATTTGGCGCATTTCAAAATTCCTGTGGCGTTTTGGTTGCAAAGTGATGCGCTGCCGCGTGCTGCCACCGACAAGCTTGATCGGCGAGGCCTTCGGGCGCGCTGCTTAGAAACAGATCCTAACAAAGACTAACGGAGCCCACATGCCTGACGTGACCCAAGACGACATCGGCGCCTATATCGCCAAGGCTGGCATGGCCGCATGGGACGTGCCGGGAATTGATACAACTACGCCACGTCGCGATCTGAAAACTGTTGGCATCATCGGGGCAGGGACCATGGGCGGTGGCATCGCGATGAATTTTGCGACGGCTGGGTTTGATGTGAAGATCGTGGAAACCACGCAAGACGCGCTGGATCGTGGTTTGAAAGTTGTTCGGGGCAATTATCAACGATCCGCAGACAAGGGCCGGTTCCCGCAGGACGAGGTTGAGGCCCGCATGGGTCGTTTTGACGGTCGGCTTGCCTTGGCTGATTTGGCAGAGTGCGATCTGGTGATCGAAGCCGTTTTCGAAAACATGGATCTAAAAAAGCAGATCTTCACAGAATTGAACCGCGTCATGAAACCGGGTGCGATTTTGGCAACAAACACCTCGGCTTTGGATATTGACGAAATCGCGTCTGTCACGGATCGGCCTGCGGACGTGATTGGGCTGCATTTCTTCTCCCCGGCCAATGTGATGAAGCTGCTTGAAATCGTGCGCGCGGCCAAAACGGCGGACGATGTGGTCGCGACTTGTATGGACTTGGCCAAAACGATCAACAAGGTGGCGACACTGGTCGGCGTGTGCCCCGGCTTTGTTGGCAATCGGATTTTGTTCGCACGTCAAATTCAGGCGCAAAAGCTTCTCTATCAAGGGGTTTTACCGTGGGACGTGGATGCGGCGCTGAACGCATTTGGTTTCAAGATGGGGCCTTTTCAAATGTCAGATTTGGCAGGGCTGGATATTGGTTGGTCCAAAGGGGCCACGACGGACAACCCCATTCGTGACCGGTTGTGCGAGATGGATCGCCGGGGGCAAAAGACGCAAGCCGGCTTTTACGACTATGATGAGGCGCGCCGCCCGATCCCTTCGGACGTGACGGCGGGAATTATCCAAGACATCACCGGTGCCGCGCCAATCCAAATGCCGGCGGACGAGATTTTGAAGGTGTTGCTGCACCCCATGATCAACGAAGCCGTGAAGATTCTGGAAGAAAACAAGGCGCAGCGCCCATCGGATATCGATGTGGTCTGGCTGAATGGTTATGGATGGCCACCCGATTCAGGTGGGCCGATGCTGTACGGTGATGTGATTGGACCGGGGGCGGTATTAGACACTATGACGCGACTTGGGGCTGAAGATCCGGCATTTTCACCGGCGGAACGCCTTCGACAATTGGCGGCCGAAGGCGGTAAATTCACAGAGATTGATACAGGCGGATTGAAAACATGAGCTATGACTTCATCACCACGGAAACGCGGGGTCACATCCTGTTGGTCACGATGAACCGGCCCGAGGTCTATAATGCCGTTCATGTGGACATGCATCACGAGATGGCCGCGTGTTGGGACGCGTTTGCCGCCGATCAAAACCTGTGGGTGGCTGTTTTGACTGGGGCAGGGGACAAAGCCTTTTCCGCTGGCAACGATCTGAAAGCCACTGCCAAGGGGGGTAACAAGAAACCCATGCCTCCGTCAGGTTTTGCTGGCTTGTCGTCGCGTTTTGATCTGGAAAAACCAATCATCGCAGCGGTCAATGGATTTGCCATGGGTGGCGGGTTCGAAACAGCACTCAGCTGCGACATCATATTAGCCTCTGATAAGGCGAAATTTGCACTGCCCGAGGTCAAGGTTGGCTTTTTCGCCGCCGCATCCGGCGTTCAGCGTTTGTCGCGTTACGTGGGGCGGCTCGCGGCGCAAGAGATGATGTTGACCGGACGCACCATTGACGCAGCAGAGGCATTGAAAATGGGATGCTGCAACGACGTTCTGCCCGCGGATGCCTTGATGGACCGGGCAATGGAACTGGCAGAACAGATGTGCACTGTGTCCCCGTCGGCCGTCAAAGCGACAAAGCGCGTCTTGAACGACATGTATGACCGCGATGGCATGCAAGGCAGCATTCAATTTTCGCGCGAGGTTATCGCGGATCTGATGCAGACCGAAGATTTCAAAGAAGGCGTCACGGCCTTTGTCGAAAAACGCGCCCCCAATTGGGTTAACAAATAACGACTTCCGAAAGGGGCTGTCATGTCCGACGCATCGAATTTTGAGCTGAACAATCTGGAAATGTCCGAAAAGGCCAAACCGCTATTGGCTGCCGTGGTCAAACATATTCGCGAAAACGTGGACCCGATTACGGAAGAGTATTTTGCATTGGGCGAGGGCCGTGCTGATCGCTGGTCTTATGGGCCCGGTCAGTTGGAGCTGTTGGAAACGGTCAAGCAAAAGGCGCGGGATTCCGGGCTGTGGAACTTCTTTTTGCCCAATGCAGAGACGGGAGAGGGCCTTTCAAACCTGGATTACGCCTATATCGCCGCCGAGCTTGGCAAGAACCCTTTGGCGTCTGAGACGTTGAATTGTTCCGCGCCGGATACGGGCAACATGGAAGTGTTGGAACGGGTGGGCACAGCAGACCAGAAAGAGACGTGGTTAAAACCGCTGTTGGCTGGCAAGATCCGGTCTGCTTTTGCCATGACAGAGCCTGATGTTGCCTCGTCCGACGCCAAAAACATCTCGACCTCTGCTGTGTTGGACAATGGCGACTGGGTCATCAATGGCGAAAAATACTATATTTCCGGGGCCGGGGATCCGCGTTGCAAGATTATGATCGTGATGGTCAAAACCTCGCCCGATGCGGACACCTATCGACAGCAAAGCCAAATTTTGGTGCCGATGGATACGCCGGGGGTCGAAATATTAGGGCCTATGCACGTGTTTGGGCATGATGATGCGCCGCATGGACATATGCATATCAAGTTTACAGATGTGCGCGTGCCAGAAAGCAACGTGTTGTGGGGCGAAGGCAAAGGATTTGAAATCAGCCAAGTGCGCCTTGGGCCGGGCCGGATTCACCACTGTATGCGCTCGATCGGGCAGGCGGAAACGGCGCTGGATCTCATGATCGAACGGGGTCTGAACCGGGAAGCGTTTGGCAAAAAGGTTCTGAACCTTGGCAAGAACATGGAAACCATCAGTCGCGCGAAGATCGAAATTGAATCGATGCGGCTTTTGGTTCTGAAAGCGGCGCGGGCAATGGACGTGCTGGGCAATAAAGAGGCCCGGATCTGGGTCAGTATGATCAAGGCCAAAGTGCCGGAACAGGTTTGCAGCATTATTGATGAGGCGATGCAGGTGCATGGTGCCACGGGCATCAGTCAATGGAGCCCGCTGTCCGGAATGTACACTGCACAGCGCACGTTGAGATATGCGGATGGGCCGGACGAAGTGCATCACCATGTGATTGCCCGCGCGGAAGTGGCCTCGTTCGAGGCGTCGAACTCCCGCGGTTCTAAGGCGGGGGGCTTTCAGACCAAAAGCCGGAGCGGGCGATGACCTTGTTTGATCTGACGGGCAAAGTTGCGCTGCTCACCGGTGCGTCCAAAGGCATAGGGCTTGAGATGGCCAAGGGGCTGGCATCCCATGGGGCGACTGTTGTGATTTCGGCCCGTAAGCAAGACGCGTTGGATGTGGCAGTGGCCGAGATCAACGCGCTTGGCGGTGGTACGGCCCATGCGGTCAGCTGCCATGTCGGGCATAAAGAACAATTGCAGGCGTTGGTTGATAAGACCCACGACGTGGCAGGCCCCATTGACGTGGTGATCGGGAATGCCGGCGTGAACCCGTATTACGGAAAGACGTCTGAAATCCCGGATGATGCCTATGAAAAGACAATGGCCGTAAATGTGCAGTCTAATCTGTGGCTGGCGCAGATGGTGGCGCCGGACATGGTGGCCAAAGGTGCGGGTTCCATGGCCTTCACGTCCTCGATTGGGGCCTTCAAGGCGTCTGACAGCCTGGGGACCTATGGCATGTCTAAACTGGCGTTGATTGGTTTGGTGCGCAATCTGGCCGAGGAATTTGGCCCCGCGGGTATCCGGTTTAATGCCATTTGTCCCGGATTGGTCAAAACCGACTTCGCCCGCGAACTGTGGGACAATCCCGAGGTCGAAGCGCGTTACACCAAACGCATTCCGTTACGCCGATTGGGCGAGCCAGAGGATTTTGCCGGGCTGGCTGTCTTTCTGGCATCAAACGCAAGCCGCTATATGACGGGTCAGGCTTTGACCGTCTGTGGTGGATCAAGTATGTGGGCCTAATATGGATATTTCAGGAAAAATCACCGTCATCACCGGGGCTGCAAGCGGCATTGGCAAGGCCTTGTGCGTTGCCTTCGCGGCAGAAGGTGCCAAGGCAGTGGTCTGCGTTGATCGCGACGGGGACGGGGCAAAAGCCACAGCAGATCAGATCGGTGGGCACGCGTTCACTGTGGATGTCGCGAACGAGGCGCAGATCAAAGACATGATTGACGCGGTGGAACGCGACATTGGCCCGATTGATTTGTTTTGGTCGAATGCGGGGATCGCTGTTGGTGGCGGCATGGACACCCCGAATGACGAATGGCAACGCACTTGGGACATCAACGTGATGGCCCATGTTTGGGCTGCCCGCCATCTTGTTCCGCTGATGGCCGCGCGCGGAGGGGGGTATCTGTTGAACACGTCTTCGGCTGCTGGTTTGCTCAACCAAATTGGCTCCGCGTCTTATGGTGTGACCAAACATGCCGCGGTCGGGTTGGCAGAGTGGATCGCGTTGACCCATGGGGACCAAGGGATCAAAGTGTCTGTCTTGTGCCCGCAAGCTGTGCGCACCGAAATGACACGTGGACATGAAGACCATGTTGCCGCGATTGATGGCATGATGGAACCAGAACCCGTTGCCCAGATTTGCATCCAAGCGATCAAGGACGAAACGTTTCTGATCCTGCCGCATCCGCAAGTGCGTGACTATATGCGCCACAAGACTGCCGATTATGACCGCTGGATTGGGGGAATGCGCAAATTGAACCGTCAGTTCGACACGCTTCCCTAGAATTTTCCGCTTAGCGGGAAAAATCTCGCTATGGTGGTTGGATAATCACCTTGGGAGGAAAGTTACCATGCTGAGTAAAACCTTTTGCAGTGCAGTCGCAGTCAGTGTGTCTGTTATGGCGGGAAGCGCCATGGCTGCCACGGATTGCGCGCCATCAAAATGGGGCGCGGACGATACGTTGGGCTCTGCCAATTTGATATCACCAGAGATGACATTAAAGGCCGCCTCTCTGATCAAGCAGGGGAAGTCACAGCCGTTGGGCATTGTCATAGACTCTGAAACGCCCGCATTTGCGCCGCGATCGTTAAGTTTGCAAGTGGTGCAGCCCAGTCAACAGGGCGGCCAGAAACTGGATCAGTTTGGGTATCCCGGCAATTACAACGATGACCTTTTGCAGACATGGGTGGGGATCGGCAGCCAGATTGATGGGTTGGGTCACCTTGGCGAAGGTGGGCTGTATTACAATTGTCTGGACGAAAAAGAGATCTCGCAAATCACGGGACTGACCAAGCTGGGCGTGCATGACATTCCCCCGCTTGTAGGACGGGGTGTCGTGTTGGACATGGCCGCACATGCGGGTAAAGAGATGTTGGCCGCCGGGGATCATTTCGGAGAAGCAGAGATCAAAGCAGCCGCAGATGCGCAAGGCGTTGTGATTGGCCAAGGGGACATTGTTCTGTTCCACACAGGCTGGACCGACGGGATGTTAGAAAGTGATCCAACCGCATGGGTATCAGGAGAGCCGGGCATAAACGTGTCCGGCGCGCGATATCTCGCGTCGTTGGATGTTATGGCTGTCGGTGCAGACACGTGGGGAATAGAGCCTATCCCACCTGCGCCCGGTGATGGCGCATTCTATGGCCATGTCGTTTTGTTGCAGGAAAACGGGATTTATATTCTGGAAACCATGAACACGGGACCGCTGGTGCGCGATGGGGTCAAAGAGTTCATGTTTGTCTTGGGCCAAGCCCGGATCCGCGGCACCGTGCAGATGATCATTAACCCAGTGGCCCTGTATTAGACCCTTAGCCGAACAAAAAGAGCGCCGGGGCAAAAAACCGGCGCTCAACGGGATAGGCTTAATCAGGG
>CALHST010000329.1 GCA_938038825.1 uncultured Paracoccaceae bacterium
TTCCAAAACCAGATCATAACAACCTCCGTTGGTTTGGCCCGGTTTGGTTATTCAACTACGTCTGACGATGGCTCAGAAGGCTGATCCTTTATGACCCCGTCCAGATGTCCTGTGTTTTCGTCTGCCGAAGCTCGGAAAACAACCGTGCCTGCCGCGCGCGCTTGCCTTTTGTCTAGTCAGCGACGACTTCCAGGATTTTTAGTGTGACGACACGAAGTGAACCGGATTTTGAGGAGAAAGGGCCCGAAAGTCTTGCAGAGTTATGCCGACCTGGGGGCGAGATGGGTCAATCGCCGAACCCAAGTCACCGCGTGGCGCAGAGTACGTCACTTTAACCCCAGCATTTCCTTTTGATCCGACGCCCATTTCAGGATGGTCAGATCAAATGTCAGCGCCATCAGCGACACGCAAATACCCAACACAAAGTTCTTACCCATGTCTGTTCCGGCGAGTGTGCGCTGCAACTCTTGGCCCAAATCCTGCGTGCCGATGAAGGCTGCGATGATGACCATGAAGAACGCGAACATGATCGCTTGGTTGAAACCTACTGCCATGGTCGGCAAGGCCAATGGTAGCTGCACGTTCCACAGTTTTTGCATCCGGGTCGCGCCAGCCATATCAGCGGCCTCGGTCATTTCTTCGGGCACGGTGCGCAGCCCTTCGATCGTGTAGCGGGTTAACGGCACCATGGCGAAGATCAGGATTGAAAAGATTACAGCGATGTCTGTGATGCCAAACAGCATAATAGCCGGGATCAGATAGACAAAGCTAGGGAAGGTCTGCGCCGTGTCACAGGCCAACAGCACACGACGGGACCATTTTTCAGACCGTGCCGCGACGATGCCCAATGGTAGACCGATGATCATCGCCAGAATGACTGCTGAAATCACGGAATAGAGCGTGATGACCGACCGATCCCACCAGCCTGACAACGCGACAAGAGAAAAGAAAACTAGCGCATAGCCTGCTTGTCGCCGCCCGCCCAGCCAATAGGCAAAGGCCACAACCAGCAGGATGAACGCCGGGGTCGGGATCGAAAGCATGAAGTTTCGGAACGGGATCAGCACTTTGACATTCAAAAAAGCGCGCAGAAACCCGGTGATCGCTTTGACCCACTCGATGGCCAAGAAATCTTTGATCAGCGTGTCAATCTCTTTGCCCATGGACAGGCTTTGGCGGCGGCCAATCTCGGCTGCCAGTTCAAAGACTTGGGCAAACAGGCAGAAAAACACGAATGCGCCAAGGCCAACCAATAGTGTCAGATGCTTGCGCCACCAAGGCGTGCCACGTTCGAAGTGCTCGGGCTGTTTGACGACCCACGCTTTCGACATACGATCAAGGGTCACAGCGATCAATACGATGGTCACACCAATTTCAAAACTGCGGCCCAACTTAAAGCTACCCATCATGGCAAGCAGTTTGGCCCCAAGGCCCGGCATGCCGATAAACGCGGTTAAAACAACCATCGCCAAACACAGCATGATCACTTGGTTCACGCCGACCAAAATTTCGGTCCGGGCAGAGGGTAAGTAGACATGGCGCAACAGCTGGAAGCGGGAACAGCCGGACATGTGCCCGGCCTCGATCACTTCGGGTGACACTTTTTGCAAACCAAGCGAGGTCATCAAGATCATCGGTGGGATGGCATAGACGATTGTTGCCACAGCACCTGCAGTAGGGCCAACTTTGAAAAAGATCACTGCGGGCAATAGATAGGTAAAGAACGGCAAGGTTTGCAGCACCGACAGGATCGGTTTGATCGCCTTGTCCAGCCAAGTATATTTCCACGCGGCAATGCCAAGCGAAAGTCCGATGACAAAGGCAACCGGGGCCGCGACGACCAGCACAGACATGGTCTGCATCGCGATGTCCCACTGCCCGATCAACGCCGTCCACGTGAATGTGCCCGCGCCCAACAGCGCCATGCGCCACCCGCCTAAATAATACCCAATTACGCCCGCGACAGCCGCCACTGCGGTCCAAGGGATTGGGCCGATATTCGGCCAACGGCGTTTGCCAAACAAAAGGTTCGCTGTGGTGTCCAGCAGCCATTCCAGCCCTCCGGTCAGCCATCGGGTAAGCGCCAACAGGCCCAGATCGTCTTTGACGAAGTTGAAAATCGCATCCAGCCAAATGGCGAAAGGCGGCACCATGCTTTCGGGCAGCCGATGCAGCGCCTCGGGCAACACGCCAAGGTATTGGAAAATCGTCAGAACACAGGCAATCGCCACAAGGATAAGTGCCCCCTGCGGGCGGCTAAAGCTTGGACTGGTCGATGGAACCGAGGTACTTGCTATGTCGGCCATCAGTCCGCCCCAACAAGGATTTGCAACGCTTCCTCGCGGTCCAACACACCAACAGGTGCGCCGTCCTTCATAACGGGTATATGGCTGCGCGTATCACGGATCAGCACTTTGGCCAGCCCGTGGATAGAGGCCCCAGCATCAACAGGCTCGCCCTCAGCTGTGCCCTCTTTCGCAAGGACACCGGCATGTACAACACGCGATTTATCGATGTCTTCGGTGAATTTGCGCACATATTCCGTCGCTGGGTTCAGCACGATCTGATCAGGCGTATCACATTGTTCCACAGCGCCGTCTTTCATGATCGCGATACGATCCGCGAGGCGCAGCGCTTCGTCGAAGTCATGGGTAATAAAGACAATTGTCTTTCCCAACAGTTCTTGCAGGCGCAGGAATTCATCCTGCATTTCGCGACGGATCAACGGATCGAGTGCTGAAAACGGCTCGTCCAGAAACCAAATGTCAGGTTCAATCGCGAGCGACCGTGCGATCCCGACCCTTTGTTGCTGACCGCCGGATAATTCGCGCGGGAAATACTCCTCGCGCCCTTCCAGGCCGACCAGCTTCACCACTTCTAACGCGCGTTCGCGTCGTTCGTGTTTGTCTTGGCCGCGCATTTCCAACGGAAAGGCAACGTTTTCCAGAACCGTCCGGTGCGGCAACAAGCCAAAGGATTGGAACACCATGCCCATTTTGTTACGGCGCAGGTCTATCAGTTCTTTTTCTGACAAAGACATAATGTCCTGCCCATCCACTTCGATGGTCCCGCCAGTAATTTCGTGCAAGCGTGAAAAGCACCGTACCAGCGTGGACTTACCTGACCCGGACAGCCCCATAATGACCAGCATTTCGCCCTTTTGGACTTCGATCGAAACGTCTTTGACGCCGGCGATGTACCCGTCCTGGCGCATGTCCTCATAGCTTTGCCCATCAGGCATGCGCGACAGATACCCTTTTGGATCAGAGCCAAAGAGCTTCCAGACATTGCGTGCAGAGATTACAGGAGGTGCTTGGGTCATATGCTGCTCTTTAGATAAAGACGCCCTGCCCGATCTTGGTGTCGGACAGGGCTGTGTTTCAAGGAAAAACTCGGCTTAGCTGCCGCCGGCTGTCCAAGGCTTCCAAACTTCTTCATTTGCAGCCAGCCACTCTTCTGCGGCTTCTTCTGGTTCTAGCTCGTCGATATCAACCAACTTTGCCATTTCCGCGATTTGTGCGTTGGTAAAGGAAATTTTCTCCAACACACCATAGGCCGCTGGCCACTTGCCTTGCATCCCGTCCCATGCTGCTTTCTTAAGGTAACCCTTGGCTGGGTTGCCGCAATCATACAGCGCATCTGGGTTTGGACCGACACTTGGATCTTTGTCACACCCGTCAACCCACTCTGGGAATTCGACGAACTCACCGGGCCAAACAGCTTCAGCGAAGTTTGGTGTCCAGTTGAAGACAACGATAGGTGTCTTGTCAGCTTCCGCCGCACCGATAGCAGCCCAAAGTGCCGCAGCAGAACCTGCATTCACAACAGTGAAGTTCATGTCCAACGCTTCAACCCGCTCTTGACCGTGCTTGAGCCAGTCAACGGGACCGTCCAAATACATGCCTTTGTCGCCAGTTTCGGCTGTTGCGAACAACGCCGCGCAGTCATTCAAGGCTTCCCAGCTTGGCAGGCCAGGGCATGCGTCTTTTGTCCAGCTTGGGTACCACCAGTCCTCGCGCGTTACGGCGTTGTGGTCACCCACGTCGACGATACCGCCCTTTTCCAGTGCCGCGCGGAAGGATGCCCCGAAAGCGCCTTCCCAAACTTCCAGTTCCATTGTCACATCACCAAGGCGCACCGATTCATACACGGCCTGGCTGTCTGTTGTGACGTATTCGACGTTATTGCCCATTGTCTCTAGGATTTGACCGACAACGTTGGACATCACAATCTGCGAAGACCAGTTGTGGATTGGAATAACAATCGGATCGTCGCTGTCAGCAGCAAATGATACCATAGGCATCATCGCCAGCACACCGGCGCACAGCGCTGTTGTGGCTTTTTTCATGTTAAAGTCTCCCTGTTTTCACGACCAGTTTGCCGCGTTTGTCTTGGTCATTTTCCGTTCGATCATGACCACGCCGATCCAAAGCCTGATTCTTTAAAATCACCGATCAGCAACGTGCCGACAGTCTTGCACGATTTTCCTGACAATCAAGTTTTTTTCTTTAGGGGGATGATTATTCGTTGCGGCTCGCATAGAAAACAGACGTAGAAACGTCTGATTTCACGACATGGATGTCGTAATTGAAGGCATTTGCACCAAGAAAACAGGCCGATAGTGGGAAAAAGGTCCGACTCATGCGCTACTCAGGTTTCAATGTCATCAAACAAGCCTTGACCGGCCACAAGGGCTGGACTCCGGCGTGGCGTGACCCCGAACCAAAGAGGCATTACGACATTGTGATCATTGGCGGTGGCGGTCATGGATTGGCGACGGCACATTATCTTTCCAAAGTATACGGGCAAGCCAACGTTGCGGTGATCGAAAAGGGCTGGATCGGTGGCGGCAATGTCGGGCGTAACACGACAATTATCCGTTCGAACTATCTGCTGGATGGAAACGAACCGTTTTATGAATTCTCGCTCAAGCTTTGGGAAGGGTTGGAACAAGACGTCAATTACAACGCGATGGTCAGCCAGCGCGGGATTATGAACCTGATCCATTCGGACGCCCAACGCGACGCCTTTATACGGCGCGGCAATGCGATGATCCTGAACGGGGCGGATGCCGAACTGCTCAGCGAACAGCAAATCCGCGAAGAATACCCGTTCCTGAATTTCAACGATGCCCGCTTTCCGATCAAAGGTGGGCTCGCCCAACGACGCGGCGGCACTGTGCGCCATGATGCTGTGGCATGGGGCTATGCCCGCGCGGCGGACAGTCGGGGTGTCGACATTATCCAGAATTGCGAAGTCACCGGGTTTCGCATCGAAAATGGAAGATGTCTGGGCATTGAAACGTCCAAGGGCTTCATCGGGGCGGGCAAAGTCGGCTGCGCGGTTGCGGGCAATTCAGGCCGTCTGATGGCAAAAGCGGGCATGCGCCTGCCGATTGAATCCCATGTCCTGCAAGCCTTTGTGTCAGAGGGTCTGAAACCTGTTTTACCGGGTGTCATTACTTTTGGCGCAGGTCACTTCTATGTCAGCCAATCTGACAAAGGCGGTTTGGTCTTTGGTGGTGATCTGGACGGTTACAACTCTTACGCACAACGCGGCAATCTTCCTGTGGTCGAGGATGTCTGCGAAGGTGGCATGGCCATTATGCCCATGATCGGGCGCGCACGGCTGCTGCGCATGTGGGGCGGGATTATGGATATGTCGATGGACGGCTCGCCCATCATCGACCGCACCCATATCGACGGACTCTATTTCAACGGCGGCTGGTGTTACGGCGGCTTCAAGGCCACGCCTGCGTCTGGATATGCATTTGCGCACCTTCTGGCCAACGACGAACCCCACGAAACGGCCACCGCTTACCGTTTTGATCGCTTCCGCACCGGTCACATGATCGACGAAAAAGGGATGGGCAATCAGCCCAATTTGCATTGATGCGCACCGGATACCTTTTACGTAGCAAACCGAACTTGAAAACCCGAATGACTCTCAAGAGGGCTCAGTCATGATCATCAATCACCCTCTTCTTGGCCCCCGCGACAGCGCAGAATTTGTCTATTTGGGCGACGCGTCTTTGATCGACCGACCTGACCCAAATGCCGAAGACCGCGACGTCGCGTTCCACGACTACGCTTATTTGCGGGACAATCCGGCGGGCGAGCACCGCGAGCTGTGGTTCCACGAAGGTGGCGATCGTTCTTGGCTTGTGGTTACGCGCAACACAGTCACCCACGAGATTTCAAATGTTGCACTGGCCCGCGACGTGGCCCGCGCACGGGGGCGGTCGAAATGAACCAAATTAACCGACTTCAGGGTGGCCAAATCGACCGCGATACCGCCTTGAAATTTCACTTTGATGGCAAGGAATACTCAGGCCATCCCGGTGACACGCTCGCCTCTGCCCTTTTGGCCAACAATGTGCGACTCATGGGGCGCTCCTTTAAATACCACCGCCCGCGCGGGCCGTTGACCGCTGGATCAGAAGAGCCCAACGCGCTTGTCGAGCTTCGCGGCGGTGCGCGGCAAGAGCCCAACACCCGCGCCACAACGACCGAGCTGTTCGACGGCCTGTTTGCCAA
>CALHST010000330.1 GCA_938038825.1 uncultured Paracoccaceae bacterium
GCTGGGCAATATTTACGTTTGTGAGGCACTTTTTCGGGCCGGAATATCGCCTAAAAGAAAAGCAGGTCGCATTTCTGCAACACGTGTTGCGGCCCTTGTTCCCATCATTCGCGACGTCTTGTCCGAGGCCATTGAGGCGGGGGGATCATCGCTTAAGGATTTCCGCCAAGCTGATGGAGAACTTGGATATTTTCAGCACAGCTTCGATGTCTATGGACGCGAAAACGACCCGTGCAGAACCGAAGGGTGCCCCAGCGTCATTGCCCGTGTGGTACAATCGGGACGCTCCAGTTTCTATTGCCCGACATGTCAAAGATAGCTTGAAAGATGCGCGTTCCCTGCTTAACCCTTAACGCTCATGACAACGGCTGAGAGCGCTGACATATGGCCTATGAGACGATCACCGTCGACGTAGATGACCACGTTTCCCTGATTAAACTGAATCGACCGGACGCATTGAATGCGCTTAATCAGCAATTGCTGAGCGAGCTGATGGATGCGCTTGAAGTGGCAGACAACAAGGACAGCGTGCGCTGTATTGTGTTGACCGGGTCGGAAAAGGCATTCGCTGCTGGTGCGGACATCAAAGAGATGTCCGAGATGAGCTTTGCCGAGGTCAATCAGATCAACCTGTTTGCAGATGCGGCCAATCGAATTGCGCAGATACGCAAGCCAGTCATCGCGGCTGTATCCGGCTACGCGTTGGGGGGCGGTTGTGAATTGGCGATGGCGTGCGATTTCATCATCGCAGCAGACAATGCAAAGTTCGGACAGCCGGAAATTAATCTGGGTGTGATCCCCGGCATGGGTGGCTCACAAAGGCTGACTTTGGCCGTGGGCAAATCCAAAGCGATGGACATGAACCTGACAGGTCGCTTCATGGATGCCGAAGAAGCAGAACGCGCAGGATTGGTATCTCGTGTGGTGCCTGCGAAAAAACTGATGGAAGAAACCCAAAGTGCCGCACAAAAGATCGCCGAGAAATCGATGATCGCTGTCAGGACCTGCAAAGAGGCGGTCAACCGCAGCTTTGAAGTGCCCTTGGCAGAAGGCCTGTTGATGGAGCGCAGACTGTTCCACGCGCTATTCGCCACTGAAGACCAAACCGAAGGCATGGAAGCGTTTTTGGAAAAACGCGAAGCGCAGTTCCGGGATAAGTAACATTATCTGACGGGTGCATGTTACCAGTTGGCCCCCTCTTGGGAATGATAGGACGATTGCTGCTGGATTAAGCATGTGTGTCCGCACAGCGCTTAGATGCCCGTAAAATGCGATGCTGGTATTGAACGGCCCGATGTACAAATGCATTGTATGGGAATGACGAAGTCTTTGAATTCGAAATCACTTTGCCCAGATTTACAGGTGCGTTCGGCGCGTACATCTGAACCGGGCGTCGCAGCATTAATTGCGACACATTTTGACCTGATGCGCGCGTCTTCGCCGGAAAACAGTTGCCATGTTATGGAGGCGGATGCGCTGGAAAGAGAAGGCGCATGGGTGTTTGCCGCCGAGGATCAGGGCTCTGTTGTGGGAATCGGGGCATTAAAAGAGATTGCGCCGGGGCATGGTGAGATTAAATCAATGCACACGGCCCAAACCGCACGTGGCAAAGGTGTGGCACGCCAAGTCCTGCTGACTTTGATCGAAGCGGCCAAAGAGCACAATCTGGCGCGCCTGAGTTTGGAGACTGGAAGCGCAAATATGTTTGCTCCAGCACGACAATTATATGCCGCCGAAGGGTTTTCTATCTGCCCGCCGTTTGCGGATTACACAGAAGATCCTCTGAGTACCTTCATGACTCGCGAAGTCTGACTTGCCCCGGGCCACAGAAACAGTCAAAACGGCAATCAGCGGTCCCTTAGCTCAACTGGATAGAGCAGCTGACTTCTAATCAGCAGGTTGAGGGTTCGAGTCCTTCAGGGATCGCCATATATTTCAATGTTTCTGCCAATCGGTCCCGTGTTTTCGAATACCCGTCAGTAGCGTGTTGGCATAAGCAGCTATCTAACGAACCGCTGCGCCCTATGCACACCCGTTTTTGGCCTACAACGTTGGCCCTCTGTTGAGCGCATTAACAGAGGCCTGCCTGTTCGCTTAGTCTAGGATGGATCAGCAGAAAGATGGTCGAAATTGCGCCATGGATCACCATGCCGGTTTCCGTATGAGTGGTGGCGTAGTATCAAGCTTGCAGTTCCCTGCCTCACGTTGAAAGACGCCGCATGTCAGAAATCGTTGTTCCGGCCTTCATTTCAGTGACCCTTGGGTTCATCGTATTCTTCTTGGGTGTTTTTCTGACGCGCAAAGTCACGTTTCTGGGCAATTACAACATTCCAGAGCCTGTGTCTGGTGGTCTTGCTGTGGCACTTCTGACGTGGGCGTTCTTCGCTATATCAGGACAACAGATCGTGTTTGATCTGGAGGTGCGCGATTACTTGCTGGTTGTGTTCTTCGCCACGATTGGATTGAACGCACGAATTTCGGATTTGTTCCTTGGTGGACGATTGTTGGTGTTGTTGCTCGCAATGACGCTTG
>CALHST010000331.1 GCA_938038825.1 uncultured Paracoccaceae bacterium
TCCAGACAAGACGGACGAGATGAAGCTGGGCCCTTATCTACGCACCCATGACTTGGCCGTGCGCGATGCAGACGGGTATTTCTGGTATAAAGGACGGTCTGACGATCTGATCAAGTCGTCGGGCTTTCGCATTGGTCCGGCAGAGGTCGAAGAGTGCCTGCTCGCCCATCCCAGTGTGGCCGAAGTTGCGGTGATCGGAAAACCGGATGCAGACCGGGGTTCGATCGTGAAGGCGTTTGTCAAAACGCGCGCCGGGTTTTCAGGGGGTGCAGATCTTGCGGAAACCTTGCGGATGCATGTCAAAGACCGCCTTGCCCGGTATAAAGCGCCGCGCGAAGTCGAATTTGTCGATGGGTTTGACATGACGTCATCGGGTAAGATCAATCGGCGTGTGCTGCGAGAGGCAGAGCAACGCAAAGCGCAGGATCAATAACGAACCCGGCCTGAACCCCATGAGTGATCTATGAATTGCTAAGTAAAGTCGCGCCGATCCAGATGCCCCCGCATTGGAACACGGCCCAGAATGTCCAGTCCGCTCCACGATGCGAATTCCGTCAGCACGTTGGCATGGTGATCCGGCACCAGAATGAAGTGATGTTCCAGCCCATGTGCCATGACCGTGGATACCACGTCTTCCAGGCAGGCGGTGTCCCCATCAATGGTGAAATCTTCGATCCAGCCCCGACAGCCGGTGAATCCACTGGGGTCTCGGCCTGCCACGTGGCCTGTCATGCTAAACAGCGCATGGCCGTTGCGGGCGACGCGGAACGCTGTGATGGGACCGTCGCGGAAGACAAGATCGCTGATAGCCCCATAAACAGGCCCGTCTTCTGTGCCTCGTCCGATCATCGGATGATTGATCCAGCGGGCCTTTTGATCGTTAGCCAGATAAAGCGGCCCACCGCCACCATGCCACATCAACAATTGTCCGGCGTCTAAATCCGGTTCCGTCATATCCAGCACATAGCCAACGCGGCCCGTGATGGCTTTTGCAACCATTTGGGACACAGTGCCCAATATGTCGCCTTCGGATGCGATGGGCAGGTTTTGCGTTTCTTCCAGCCACGAAAAGGCGGCGCCGGGGTGCATACCGGGAAGGTCCTGAAGTGCGGGCCAATCGCTGACCGCAAGACCATCATAGGCGCCATCCTGTGCCATGTCTGACAAAGCCAACGCGGCTTGCGCGGTCAGGGCCATCTGGGCATCGGAGACTCCGTCAACACGGGCGGCCTTTGCGATCTTGGTGACTTCTGCCGACACGCGCGCGCCGTCCATCGCGGCCATACGGCCTGTCAGTTCATGAATGTCATGATGTACAACATCAACACCCAAGCGGCTGCGCAGTTCAGAGGTTGATACTTCCATGTTGTAAAACGTCATCGCCAGCCCGCCAATGACTGCGATATGGGCTCCGTCCAACGCTTTGATCGCTTTTAAGGCGCGCAATGTGGTTTGCAGGCGGGCTTGCAAGGTCGGGCTGTCTGGCGATCCGTGATACCACTGCACAGGGCGCGTCGACAGATCACGAACTTGCCGCGCGATGGACATAGACATGTTGAGCGAGACGAAATTATTCAACTGAATGTCATCTGTGCGGATCGGTTCTGGCACCGACCAGAACCCGCAGCGAAACGCAGAGGCCGCCACAGTGCGCGCCACATCACCCATGGAAAAACCACCATGCAGCAAAAGGACAAAATCAACGCCTTGTGCGGCAAATTGATCAAGAACAGCCTGAGTTTCGCGGGCATTCATCGGGATTTCGTAGGCCACGACAAAGTTCGCACCTTCGGACGCACATGACGCTTGCAAAGCACGCTCCGCAGAGGCCCAGATCCCGTGTTTTTCCGGGAAATAGCTGGGCAGGGACGCTTTGATCAGGCCAATTTTCAGGGACATAGGCGTAAACTTCCGCTTTCTGGGGTTTGAGACATCTTTATATCACGGTGTGCTCTGGGGCAGTCATTCTTGTTGGTCTTTTGAAGACCTATAAAAAACCATCTAATCCAAAGCCGCAATCAACCGGTTCAAACGGGTACGGCCGGTATCTGCGAGCCACTCGATCAGGGCAGGTTCCCCATGCTGGCCAAAAATCGCGACCGCGTCGGACCAAATGGCGCGCCCACACATGAAACCACGGAAATTCACACCTGCGTCGCGCGCCATAACCAAGGACGCCTCAAAGCGTTCAAACGTCACACCGGCGCTTAGATACACCAAATCGACATCGCCTGCTGCAGCTGCGGCATCCCGAAACGCGGATAATGCAGCGTCGCGTGACATGTGATTGGATCCAAACCCGTCAACGAAGTTCAGATCGACTGGTATTTCCACTTTCAGCACATCGACTTGAAACCGGGGTTGCGCAAAGACTGCTGTCGCGCGCGTGACAAGATCAGGTTTCAATGCCGCATAGTCAGCGCTGCCGGGCGCGATACTGGGATGATAGACCAAGGGTTCCATCAGAAACGTGACACCGGCATCCCGGCACTGTTGGCCAATATCCGCCACAAGATCCTGTTTGCGTGCGTTCAGGGCAGGATCGTCATCAGGCGCGTAATAGATGAAGAACTTCAGCAACGGAACACCCATAGAGGGGTAATCCGCAATCGTAAACGCATCCGGCAGTACGGTAATCCGGTCCGCGTCATTGATATGATACACATCGGCCTCAAAGGCCAACATCTTGTCACATCCGTCCGGGTAACTGCGTAGCAAGTCTGGCCCGCATTGTGCATCCACCAAAACTGTAGAGGCCGCTGGCCCCAAAGTTTCCAGAACCGCACGCTTAAAGGTCATGTGATCGCTGTCTTGTGCGTTGACCGCACGCGCGTCGCGAATGGCCGCTTGCAGGCCACTTCCGGCATCAACGGCAACACCATGGATGGGTTGAGACATGCTCTTACGCTCCTTGTCGGTCGATATGCGGGAAATGTGGCGCCGCATGTGGGGCACGCCAAAGACGCAGCATGTCCGGGGTTGGTGTGAACAACGAGATGGAAAAGCCACCCATTTCCTGTGTTGTGGAATAGGATCCAATCATCGGCGACACAGGCTCAATTCCAAGTGCGCCCAATTGCTTGGCCACGTCACCATAGATTGTCAGAAGTTCCATCATCGTAGTGCCGCCAGAGCCATTCACCAGAACAACTGTGGGGGTTCCGGCAGCAATGGGACGATCCTCCAGCAAGGCCGTCAGCATATAAGAAACCAGATCTTTGGCGGGTTCCATCTTGCGTCTCGCGACACCAGGTTCCCCGTGAACACCCATGCCGATGAAAACCTCGTCATCGGGCAGGGCAAACATCTCCTCGCCCGTGAGCGGGGAGACCCCGGCCGACACAGCCGCGCCCAATGTGCGCGTGGCCGCCCGCACATCCGCACCCAGTTGCATCAGACCCTCAAGCCCCGTGCCCTCTTCGGCAGCGGCGCCCAGAATTTTATAGATGAACATCGTGCCTGCCGCGCCGCGCCGATCTTGTTCAGCGCCTTTTGGGGCTGACGAAATGTCATCATACATCAAAAACGGGCGCACATTCAGCCCATCGTCCTGCGCCATCAACGCGGCAGCTTTGCCATTGATCACGTCGCCTTCGTGGCGGGATATCAATAGGACCGCGCCTGCATCCCCGGTGACCTCTTCAATCCCTTCTAGGATTGCATCGGGGGAGGGGGCGGTAAACACATCACCGACGACATTGGCATCCAGCAACCCGTCACCAACAAAACCCATCGCAATCGGTTCATGCCCGCTGCCGTTTCCGATCAAAAGCGCCACTTTGCCCTCTTTTGTGCGCAAGTTTTTGCGCCGCACCACGCGGG
>CALHST010000332.1 GCA_938038825.1 uncultured Paracoccaceae bacterium
GAAGTTGGTGATGGTCGAAATGCCCATTGCCTCTGGCAAGATCCAAAGCGATGGCGAAGCCGAGGTCGATATCGCGGGTGTCAAACTTCAGGCGCAAATGCGGCTTGAACTCATCAGTGGAGACACGCCTGATCGGCGAAATCTCTCGTTCGATACGTCTTTTGGCGAAAGCAATGGGGGCAAGCCCCCGATTGTTGTCACGGATATCCAAGATACCTCTGGCAAGTTGAAGTCGTTCGACCGCGAATTGGTGAAAGTTGCATTGACTCAATGTCTTTCTCGACATGCAACGGATGCAAGCTTCGTCTTTGCGTCGATTGATGCACGAAGTACCGCGCAGGCTTCGGGTCTGGCCTGCCCCGCAAATGATTGGGCCTTTGTGGATGCAGGCGATGATCGTCAGTATCTGGCTTTGCTGGGTTCGCTGGATGCAAACCGCGCAGAACAACCCATTCGCATTGGGCCAGAGCTGATCACACCGACAGCGCCGGCATATTTTGCAATTTCTGACCGGTTGTTCATGCACCGCGCGTTAAAGCCAATCTTGGAACAAACGTTCCGGCCGCGAACGAGCTTTGCGGTCAAAGGGAATTCGGTTGTGTCCACGCGTGCAGTAGGCCTTGGAAAGAAGAAAATCGCCCTCTTCAATGTCAGCCCAATCTTAGAAAAGGTGCAGATTACACCTGTTAAAAACGCTTTGGATGTCAAGGCATTTGCACATGCGGATCTGGGATGGCGAACACGGCTTGATGTTATGGTGGAACTGAAACTGCAATTTCAGCACAACGGTAAAACCGGCGCGATGGCCTTTAAACCGGGCAAACCAAAAGTGACACACAAGCTGAACAAAAGTGGCATTATTGGCAATACTCTGGGTTTAATCATTGAACTCATCGTAAACTTGGCAAAGGACCCAATCCTGAAATCAGTCGCCAATATTGCCAATGGCATGCAAGCGATCGCCAACCCAACCTCTAAACCTATCGTTTGGACGGGTGTACGCGATTTCCACGCGTCAGTTGCACGACGGGACAATGGTTTGTGGATTGCGGACACGCGCCCTGTTGCATCCCTGCAAGTCGAAGAAGAGAAAATCCATGAGCCCGCATGACGTCATGCTTTTGGTTCTGGTTGCGACGGTTGCTATTGAGACCGTCACGCATCCAGAACGCAGGAACGCGTGCTGAGATTTGGCCATCTCGTCAATCTGTTTCTGCATCACGGCCCGGTATGTGTTCCAAGTTCAAATGTCTTAGGCTTGGAACACCCGGTGTGGTATCATTGGCCCATTTGCAGCGTGTTGGCATCTGCCTGGTGTCGTCCCAAAACGAGTTCTTTCGACACAAAGTCATAACTAGGCACAAAGTCAGCATCGGCAAAGATACCGCCGAACAAAAAAGTTAATACCCTAACAACAAGGAGATTTTTTATGTGCGAATTCTTTAGGGAGACATTATCAATGCAATTAAAGGCCATTCTAACGATTGCTGCCTTGGCACTTACAACAAGCGTCGCGTCTGCTGCCACTGTCTCCTCAGTTCTTGGCGTATCAGGTCCGGCCGACAGATCCACCCCGCTGGGTGTTGGATTGCCTGATGTGGGCGTTGCCCAAACCTTTACGACAAACCGCGACCTAACCAATGCCAGCTTTGATTTCGAGGTCCAGTGTCTTTTGTGTGCAGGCGAACTTTGGCTGATCGAAGGCCAGATGAGCAGGTCCGTTCTTAACAGAAATGTCGTTGCGCGCGAAAGCTACAGCGGTAGCAGCGAAATACAATCAGCCTTATCGGGACTGTCGTTTGCTGCCGGTCAGTATACAATCATTATGACGATGACGACCGGTCAAGGCCTTTGGCGCGCGACGGAAACTCCTAAGCTCACAGGCACAGCTGGCATTTTTGAAACTGGCTCTCGGTCGTTTTCAAAAATAGATCCGAATTTTTTGCCTTGGTCTTCGACAACGTTCTTAGCCAACCAAACACTGCTGTTCAACATTGGCGCAAATGCGCCTGTTTCGCCTGTCCCCCTTCCCGCCTCTGCGGGCTTCCTTCTTGTAGGATTGCTTGGCATGGCAGGTATGGGTCGTCTAAAAGCACGCTAGGTAGAAGCCGAAGTCAGAAGGCGTGCTGGATCAAAAAATCGGGCACGCCTTTGGTCAAAGTGGCGCTTTTCACACTACAAAATCGCTGCCATCTGGTTCAGTTCTGGACCAACTTGTGGAACGGATGACGCCTTTCATGTTGCGACCCGGAACACATCGACATTAAATTGACGGGGGCAC
Organism: uncultured Paracoccaceae bacterium; assembly: GCA_938038825.1. Classification (GTDB taxonomy): domain Bacteria; phylum Pseudomonadota; class Alphaproteobacteria; order Rhodobacterales; family Rhodobacteraceae; genus Aliishimia. The sequence continues at coordinate 2,282 of CALHST010000332.1, forward strand.
TTTTGGATCACTGATTGCAACTGAAAGCATCATCCCTGTGAACGACGTCAATTACCCTGATATCCCGACCCAAAACGGATATCTCACGGAAACAACCCGCCGAAACTATATGAAAGCTGCCGTGGCATCTGGCAGGCTGCCAAGTGAGGCCTATCGTATGCCTGATGTTGTGTCTTTGACCGCCCCAAGTGATCCAAAGCAGCCGATCCAGTTCTGGCAACTATACTCTGTGCTTGGGCAAGATCGCATTGTGGGCATCGTTGGTCGGTTTTACCTGCGTGTCTTTGCGGACGAAGCGTGGTTCACCAGCGTCTTTGCGCGGGTTGGTGGTTTGAACCACCATGTCGCAACGCAAGCCAGCATGTGGATCGACGTCATGGGCGGCGGCCCGTACTATCACGGCGGTGAATTCAGGCTTAGTTTTCACCACACACATAACGCGCATCAGCTTATGGATGAAAAAGGTGCACAACGGTGGGTCAAACTCATGGTAAAAACACTGGATACATCAGATGACCTTATGACCAGCGACCCCCGGGTGCGCGTCAGCATCAACACCTTTCTCACCCATTTCTTTGGTAAGTATGCGACCGAGTTTAACTTTGAAAATCGCGAGGCTTTTGGCGCAGTAAATCCACCGGTGACATGCAAGTAAGCTTCCATGGGTCGCAAACTGATGGACAGGCGATCATCATCGGTTGTTTGCTCACGGAACGGCCTAAAGCCATTCCGTGAGACTTGTGCCGTTTATCCTGCCCACAGATCCGTTTTGGGGTGGAACTGGGACCACGCGAACCAAAAGGCTTGGTGACTGCCTACGTCAGATCCATTCGCGTCAATGGCCCGGATTCCGCCAGCATCAAGTTGCAACCGGATGTTCTCGACCGCGATTTCGGCACCTTGCGACAACGCCACAAGCGCCTTGCTGCGTTGGAAGGCAACCGGCTTACCGGACGCTGTGATCACACCGATAATATCTTCATGCACTGGCAGGCGGGGATCCACGTCACCCACAGGGAAGATAGGGCCGTTTGCGTCCCGACCGTTGCGAAAGTCGGGGTCGCGACCCAGTGCAAGTTCTTCGATTAAGACTGTTGTCTCGGGGTGCGCTGCCTTCCACGTGCCCCAGTCTGACGTGATGACCGTGGCTTGTTCAAGCGTTACGTTCTTTTCTGCCAAGGGGCCTGTGACGGCATGACCCAAAAACGTGTCAAACACAGAATGGGTGGTGATGTCATACATCACTTTGTTGGACCGGATAAGCAATCCGGATGTGCGCAACACGGGGCGTTCGATACCCTCGGGCAGTTGATCCGTGAAATAGGCCTGCGCAGCGCCACACAAAGTGCAGTAGGGAATACCAAGATCGCGGCCCCCCAACGTGTCGTTGACCATTTCGCGCACTTCCATGATGCGGCGCGGATAGGCGCGATATTCGCCGTTCACTTCAACCCCGAACACCACATCATCATCTTTCAGCCAAGTGGCCTCTTCCGCGCTGGTGACTTTGGGATTGTCTGCCGCAGGAATGCAATTGCATGGCTCGTCCGTGGTGTCATAGGCACGCGCATCAATCAGCACGCCACCCCATGACACCAACCGCCAGTCAATATCGCCTTCCACGAAAATCTGATCCCAGCCGGGCAAAATCGTCGTAAAGATCGCACTTTTCGCTTCAAGGTAATTTGACGGCGCGGGAATATCCCATGCGATCAAGAAATCCGTAATTTCACCCCAGTCATCAGCCTCGGGCAACGGTTTTCCCAACAGAGTCGCAGCTGTATCTGTTAAGACAGAGTTCAATTGCCGATCTGTGATAAAACGCAGCATATCGCTGATGATCCAGACAAGGCGCGGATCTTTGGACTCCGCTATCTCACCCAAAGCAATTGTTTGATCTGCTCCCCAAGCCTGTTGCTGGATACTGTCGACAAATGCGACCTGCACCGCCGCTTGCAAGTCATCAGACAACGGCCCCTGAGGAATAGGGGGCGGTGCGCCAAATTCTTCAATGACATAATCTGGCAGTGGATCTGCGCCCTGTGCGTGGGCTGCATTGATCCATAACAAAGACATCGTGACCAACGACGCGCCGTAAATCATGTTGGATAAAGATCTTATCATCGAAGCCATAGCCGAGATTTCCTTAAGCCTATTTCAACCGGAAACGCGCGGACCAAAGATTAGCCGCGCGTCTTTGCGTTAATATGTGCTTTTGGATTGTCGAGTGACCAATCACGATTGCATCAGCATTTGGTGATGTTTAGGGCCTAATTTCCCGGTATTTTGGTTTGGTTTGCGAGCAACCCTTTTGGGCGCGTCCCCTGTTCAAGGACGCGCCACGGGCTTTGTGATCAGTTCCAGCCAACTTCGTTAAAGATCTGCTGTGCAAGTGGGACATTCTTGGCCACTTTGCTAAGATCAACGGCATCGGGACGGAACATCCCCAGTTGGGCAACACTTGGGCTTAGTCCCACACCGGGAACAGATGGAAACTCGTCATTCCCACCGCTGAAATAGGCTTGTGCGGAATCGCTGCTTAGATATTCCAGAAAAAGGATTGCATTGTCGCGGTTCGGTGCGTGGGCCGCGACCCCTGCCCCGGACAAGTTCATATGCGCCCCTTCGGCGTTTTGCGCTGGAAAGACCCAGCCAATGTTGTTCATGTCGTCTTGCGACAGGCCCTTTACATCTTTGCGCAGAGCCCGTGCGAAATAATACGTGTTAGACACTGAAATATCGCACTCACCCGACACCAACGCACGCAATTGATCGGTATCCCCACCTTGCGGTTCACGGGCAAAGTTTGTCACAACGCCTTTCGCCCATTCTTTGGCAGCTTCCGCACCATGATTTTCAATTACTGCCGACAAAAGGGTCTGCGAATAGACATTGGATGACGACCGGTGACAAACCAGACCCTTATACTGAGGATCCGCAAGGCTGAGATAGTCGCGTGGTGGATTGGTCACCTCTGCCTTGTCGTAAAAGAAAATTCGCGCACGTTGGGAAAAGCCGAACCATTGATTGTCGCTGTCTTGCAAATTTGCCGGAACACGCATCTCAAGCACATCGCTATCGATTGCCTGCAAAATGCCGGCATCTTTTGCTCGCTGCAGCCGGGATGTATCCACTGTGATCAGAACATCCGCCGGCGAATTCCGGCCCTCGGCCTGCATCCGCGTAATCAGCTCGTCGCCTTTGCCTTCGATCCGGTTGATCGTGATCCCGGTCATCTCTTCAAAATCGGAATACAACCGGTCGTCTGTATCGTAATGGCGCGACGAATATAGGTTCAATTCACCCTCGGCAAAAGCCGACGCGGCAGACAATGACAACGTCGTTGCCAATGCAAAACCAAGTGCTGTGTGAGCGGTATCCATGACTGAATACTCCTATGAAAACTGAGATTGGCACAGTTGGTTTCATGATTCCAATCCGAGTTCAAGACTACTTGATAAAAAAAGTCAGGTATTACCTTGGGTGGTTCGCTTCTTGCAGCAAGCACTGAACAGATGCGCTCCAGTACGCAGCATCTCGTCACTACGTTGTCGCGTGACGCGCCGTTTCATATGTCGCGAATTTGGCTTAGACATCAGAGTTGCAATACCCCAAGTTCTGTTCAGATCCATAGATCTAGGTGGTAGAGATCCTGCATACTACACTCTGTGGCAGGTTCTTCTTGACTTAGAGAGATGAATCACGCCTTAACTGTCTCAAGTTGCGCAAATAAGCAACAAAGAGCGGGAAAAGAGCAACCATGTTTCAAACGGCACCCATTGCGGCGGCCTCGCAAACAGACGTTACGCAGGAAATGGCGGAACGTTTGCGCACGGCGTTAACAACACATCTACAACAAGTCTATGCGCCGGATCACCAGAAAAAACTGAGACTATTCAGCGCAACAGAGTCTGCTGATCTGTTAGGCGTATCTGGTCAGTTCCTGCGCAAATGCCATAGTGATGGATCATTGCCGGAACCTTTGGTGATCAAAAACGGACGTCGGTTCTATACAGGACAAGAATTGCGCAATATGCGCCAAGTTCTAGAGGCAAGCGCCCGGTCACCCGGGAAATACATGCCCGGACGGCGTGGTGACGACAAACTGCAAGTCATCCAATTTATGAACTTCAAAGGCGGATCTGCAAAGTCCACCGCGGCCATTCACCTGTGCCATTATTTGGCGCTGAATGGCTATCGTGTTCTGGCCGTTGATCTGGACCCCCAAGGGTCCTTGACCGGGTTTTGCGGATTGCAAACGGAACTCGAATTTGACGGGCCCACAGTTTACGATGCGTTGCGGTATCAAGACCCCCTGCCCTTGCAAGACGTGATCGTCGACACCTATTTCCCGGGTCTTGACCTGGCCCCTGCCCGTCTTGTTCTGAGTGAATTTGAAACCGAAACGGCTGTGAATGCCGGCCGGGGTGCTGCGTTCTTTGAACGTCTGTCCAACGCAATTGCCCCCATCGAAGATCAGTATGACGTGGTGATTATCGACAGCCCCCCTGCCCTTGGGTTTTTGACCCTCACCGGGCTATTTGCCGCCACATCTGTTTTGGTCCCCATGACGCCCAGCATGTTGGATCTGGCATCCACACAGCAATTCATAGAAATGACGTCCGCCTATTTGGGCGTTATCGAAGATACTGGCGTACGCCTGGAACACGATTTCTTTTCCTTTTTGATCACAAGAGATGATCCAAGCGACATACCAAGCCAACAGATTGTTTCGCTGATGCGTGCCCTCTTTCAAGAGCGGATCATTCAATCGACAGCTTTGCGCAGTACCGCCATTGGCGATGCGTCGATGCTGAAGATGTCGATCTATGAAGTGGTCCGGGCCGAAATGACCCGCAGCACCTATGATCGGGCGCGCAGCAGTATGGACGATGTTGGGGCAGATGTCGCGCATCTGATT
>CALHST010000333.1 GCA_938038825.1 uncultured Paracoccaceae bacterium
CGCCGGAAGACTGTTCCGCCAAAACATCAGAAAACTGCTTACCATCCGGATCACCAATCATCGCGCTTTGATCCAGCGCCTGTGATTTTCCGGCGACGTCCGTTGATTTGGTATTGCCGCCGATCAACGCCGTTGCGACCAAAAGGTTTGTCATGTGCTCTCACTCCATGGGGTTCTCCCATTGGCGCTGTTCTACACATGAAACGGTTACCGAAATTTTTACTGCTTTGTGATTTTTACCCCAATGTTCAGACAATTTTCGGAAACCCAATGATGCACATAACGTCAACTCTCACTTCTAATCCAGCGATGACCCAATCAGATGCGTCACTACGCGACGTCTCCCAAAAACTGGAAGCCTCATTTCTTGCTGAAATGTTAAAGGCGGCAGGGCTGGGAAAGCAGGAAAACAGTTTCGGAGGAGGCGCGGGAGAGGATCAATTTTCGTCTTTTCTGGTGCAAGCTCAGGCGGATGCAATGGTTCAAACTGGTGGTGTTGGATTGTCTGAAATGATTTTTAACGCTTTGAAAGAAAGGCAAGAAAATGCAGAATCGTGATGATTTGATTGAACAGCTCGATACACTTTTAGACGTCGAAAGGGACGCTTTGTTGAAAGGCGACATTGATGCACTGGCTGGAATCGTTGAACAAAAAGAAATCCTCATTGAACACTTAAGCGCGGCTGATGTGAACGACGCGTCCGAGGTGGCCCCGGTGAATGACAAGGTGCGAAGAAACCACGTGTTGTTGGAACAGGCTCTCAAGGGAATCAGAAATGTGTCTAAGAAATTGTCTGATATCCGGCAGACTCGAAAGGCGTTCGACACCTATGATCAGTCAGGCCAGAAAAGCAGTATTGAAGGTCAAAAAACGACGACCGTCGAAAAACGCGCGTAAAAAATGTGTAAAATGCAATCAACCTCAGAGAAGAGGTTTAAGGTCCTGTTAGGGACTTGGTGCGCACAGTGTCGATGCACCGTTCAAACTCGGTGGCGCACGATTGAACAACCAATCATTGCACTGGTCAGAAAGACCTTTGGTTCGTTCGCATGGACGAGATGAGACTGGCTAAAATAGCCAAAGACTAAAGGAAAAAGAATGTCTAGTATTCTGACGAATAATAGCGCGATGGTTGCGCTTCAGACTCTGAAGTCTGTCAATCAAAACTTGGCAATGACGCAGAGTGAAATTTCAACCGGTAAATCCATTGCAACTGCTAAGGACAACTCAGCAGTTTGGGCAATTTCCAAAGTGATGGAATCCGACGTCGCAGGGTTTAAAGCGATTTCTGATAGCCTGAACTTGGGTGAAAGCACGGTCGCAGTCGCGCGAAATGCCTCCGAAAGCATCACCGATCTTTTGACGCAGATGAAAGGCAAAATCGTTGCTGCGCAAGAAGACAATGTCGATCGGACGAAAATCCAAGACGATATTGTTGAACTGCGCAACCAGATTGGATCTGTTGTTTCTGCAGCCCAATTCAACGGTTTGAATCTGGTAGACGGAAATACAGCAACTGCAGACATTCTGTCGTCTCTTGACCGGGATTCAACAGGCACCGTCACATCATCGTCGATCACGGTATTAGGGCAAGACCTGTCTACGGGTGGCTATACAGCTTCGGCAGCATTTACTGGCACGACAGGTGCGTCTGGCGCAGGGGATGTCTTTGGCTTTTCTCTGGACGATGGTGCCAGTGACGATGTTATCATTGTACCAGCAGGGCTTGGAACAGTTGGCACACCAGCGGAAGCCGGTGCCAAAATTGGTCTAACGATTGGTGATCAAAAGGTTTCCTATACGGTCACGGCAGCTGACTTGGCCACAGGGAACGTGGTTGAAGACAATGTCGCTGCCGGATTGAAATCTGCCATCGACGCACTTGGTCTTGACGTCGATGTTGCTTTCGATGGTGCAAACACCGGAACACTGAACGTTACCAACAACACAGGTGCTGATCTGGCGATCACAGGCACTTATCAAAACGCAGGCTCAGGTGGCTTGGGTGCGTTGGCATCACTTGATGTGTCGACGGATGCTGGAGCTGCTGCAGCTTTGGGATCTATTGAAACTCTGATTGGTACAGCGATTGATGCTTCCGCTGCATTCGGTTCTGCAGAAGGTCGGATTGAAACCCAGCAAAGTTTCATTTCCAACCTAACGGACTCTCTTAAGTCCGGTATCGGTGCAATGGTCGATGCGAACATGGAAGAAGCGTCAGCCAGACTGCAAGCGCTCCAGACGCAACAGCAGCTGGCGGTGCAGGCACTGTCAATTGCGAACCAAGCCCCGCAAACGATCTTGCAGCTGTTCCGTTAAAACTATTGATCAGAGGCGCGCTATGGGTGCGCCTCTGACTGTTTTTGTATTCGTATATAGGTAAGGATAGGTCTTCGTGTCCGCCATTTCCCGAGCGCAGCGCGCTTACGCCCCCGGAGCAGGAGCAATTCGAACGCCGCGCAGCGTAGAATTTGAAGTCATCGCTCGGATTACACACCGCTTAAAACAAGCGATCCAGTCTGATAATCGGCGATTGTTGATCGATGTATTGCACGAAAATCGCCAACTGTGGACGACTTTGGCAACCGATGTTGCGTCTTCGAACAATGAACTTCCACAAGATCTGCGAGCGCGAATTTTTTATCTTGCTGAATTCACAAACCAACACACAAGTAAAGTTCTGCGCAAAGAAGCAACGGCCGTACCTTTACTAGAAATAAACGCGGCCATTCTTGGCGGTCTGAAATCCCAAGGAGTTGCCGCATGAGTGGTTTGGTTTTGAAACTTAGTCCCAAAGAACGTGTTTTGGTGAATGGCGCTGTTATAGAAAATGGTGACCGCCGTAGCCGTTTATCGATAATGACGCCAGGTGCGCATATTTTGCGATTGCGTGATGCCATTCACCCCGAAGAAGCAAAAACACCGGTTCGGCGGGTATGTTATGCGGTTCAATTGGTCCTATCGGGAGATTCAAACGCGAAAGACGTGCACTTACAACTTCTCCGCCAGATTGAAGAGCTTAGCCAAGTTTTCACCGACCCGGACAGTCGGCATACGTTGGCGGAAGCAAGTCAATCTTTGATAGAAGAACACCACTATCGATGCTTGAAAGCGCTGCGGGTTTTACTGCCTCGTGAAGATCGCCTTTTTGCAGCCAGTCAAGTGTAGCGACAATGTTTCAACCAGCGATTCCACTAGACGGATTGGCCGGATGGCGGCTTTTGCAAAGAACTTTTGACACACAGTTGAACGCGTTCACAGGAAACGCACAGATACAGCGCGACACAGAATACTTCAGGGATAACATCGCAACTGTGACTTCGGCGACAGAACTGGTCGCAGATCGAAGGTTGTTATCCGTCGCGCTTGGCGCGTTTGGGTTGCAGGATGATATTAACAATAAATACTTCATCCAGAAAATGTTGGACGAAGGGACTACGAACTCAGATTCGTTTGCCAATCGTTTCGCAGATCCAAGGTACCGTGAATTGTCTGCCGCCTTTGGTTTCGGCCCAGGCGAGCTTCGGTTGAACAAACTAAGTGGCTTTGCGGACCGAATGATCGATGATTTTGAACGTCAAAGTTTTGAAGTTGCGGTTGGAGAGCAAAGTGACACAATGCGTATCGCATTAAATGCGGAACGTGAATTTGAGAAGTTATCATTCAGTCAAGCATCAGAAGCAGGAAAATGGTTCAGTATCATGGGAAACCCACCTATGCGAAACCTGTTCCAAACCGTGTTTCAGCTTCCCTCTTCGTTTTCCCAGATTGATATCGATCGCCAACAAGAGATGTTGTCTGATCGCAGCGATTCACTTTTTGGAACACGCGATCCTGCAGACTTCAATGACCCTGATCTACAGGACGAACTGATCACAAGATTCACGGCGTTGTCGCAATTAGAGTCGTCGAATAGCAATCAATTTTCGGCCGCAAGCAATGCGTTGACCTTATTGCGCGGGTTCTAATCTAAGCACCAGAACACTGGACGTTAATAGGTTACGCCTGCGCGCCGTAAAATGAGACGTAATTTGTCGAAACAATCGGTTGGCTGGCTTGGCCCGCATTTTCCGATAAATGCGTCCAACTCAGGCCAAATTTTTATTGCGGTGTCTAGTTCTTCATCTGCACCTTCTGTGTGTAAGCCTGATCGAATTACCAACTCATTGCTTTCATACAACGATACGACTCGTCGAACAGCAGATATGATGGCGTTTTCGTCCTTTGAAGCCGCTTCGGGCAAAGACCGTGAAACGGATTGTAGTAAACTTATTGCAGGGTATCGTCCGCGCTCCGCAATTTCGCGGTCCAAAACGATGTGCCCATCCAATACCCCGCGCAGGATATCAGCGATTGGATCCTCCATATCGGACCCTGGGACCAACACCGAAAAAATCGCTGTGATATCGCCGGAACTGTTTGTGCCTGGTCCTGCACGTTCGCAAAGCTGGGTAATCAGTTGCATAGAAGAGGGCGGGTGGCCTTGAAGACTTGGACTTTCGCCTGCCGTTGAGGCAATTTCTCGATGGGCCTCAGCAAAACGAGTGACTGAGTCCGCCAAAAAGAGAACAGAGTGTCCCTGATCCCGGAAGTGTTCTGCAATGGTCATAGCAGACCAGGCACATCTTCGTCGTTCGAGAGCGGGTCGCTCAGACGTCGCCGCGACAACAACGCATTTCTTCATCCCTTCCGGCCCAATAACAGATTCCGTGAAATGACGAATTTCACGTCCGCGTTCTCCAATCATGGCTATGACAATGACGTCACAAGGAACGTTTTGAGCCAGAATTCCAAGCAAACTGGACTTACCGACCCCCGATCCAGCAAAAAGTCCCAACCTTTGGCCATGAACCAAAGGCAGCAATGTGTTCAAGGCGAAGGATCCAGTTGGCAAACGCGGACCATAAGGTCGGCGATCGGCGGCCGCAGGAGGAGCTGAATGCAAAGGCCGGTCTTGCAACCCTTTTGGCAGGCTTTTGTGGTCTAACGGACGCCCATTGGGATCAACGATGCGACCAAGCCATTCGTCGCACGGCGCAAGCGACCGTTCCGACATTGGGACAACTTGAGCGCCAAGACTCAATCCACTTAGCGGGCCGTCTGGCATCAAAGTCACAAAATCTGTGTCAATTTTTACAGTTTCGGCCATCAGGACATCCCCAGAAAAACCGCGGATGTGCATCAAATCCCCCATATGAGCGGCATCGCTTAGTCCGGTGACCTTGATTTGACCGTCCTCAATTGCAGATACTTTGCCAATCGGATTGACGAGCTTAATGCTTTCAATTTTTCGTATTGCTTCCTCAAGAAAATCGGTTTGCATCAGGTCCTCCAGATCAACGCAAACCGGATCTTAAGGAATCAGGGTTAAGCCTTAGTTGAGTTTTGATCGAGGGAGAAACCCCGATGTTTTCTGATCTGAGTATCTTTCAGATGTCTTCCATGATGGCGTCCCATGCGGGTAAGCGGCAAGCGCTTGCGGCGCAAAATATGGCAAACGTTGATACACCTGGTTACCAAGGCAAGCGTCTTCCAAGCTTTGCTGAAATTGCAGGCGACCTAGAATATGGACCTGCCTTGCGCGCAACGCGCAGTCGACACTTGAGCGACGCAACTGATGGCTTATCGCTGGCGCGTTCTATTGATGTAGAAGCCCGCCCATCTCCGGACGGAAATACAGTTTCCGTAGAAACTGAACTTCTCGAATCCATTGCGGCAGAGCGGGAGCACAAACGTGCTTTAGCTATCTATAAATCCGCGTTGAATGTTCTGCATACTGCTGTGTCAGGGCGCTGAACATGGGCAATGAATTCGCAAACGCACTTCAAGTCACTACAAGCGGACTGCAAGCACAAGCTACCCGCCTGCGCCACTTGTCTGAAAACATCTCCAATGCGGATACGCCGGGATATCATCGCAAGACTATCGCCTTTGAAGCATTTATTCCCAGCGCAGGCGGAATGGAACAAGTCCGTGCCGGTCGCGTTCAATTGGATCGCAGTGACTTGCAGCGCATATACGAACCCGGGCATCCATTGGCGGATGAAACCGGACATTACGACGGATCAAACGTTGATCTGTTGATCGAATTGGCTGACGCGCGCGAAGCGCAGCGCAGCTATGAAGCCAACCTCAAAATTTTTGAGCAAACCCGCGCCATGTCTTCAGGTCTTATGGATTTATTAAGGCGCTAAATCAGGAAGGAGCATACCAGAATGGATGTTCAATCACTCTCAGCTGTACAAAAGTACGCGGCATCGAAACCAGCAACAGAGCCCAGTGACATGGGAGCAGCCGCGCAAAATACTGCGCTGTCTTTTGCGCAAACGCTCGCGAACGCAGAAAAAACTGCCGAATCTGCAATGGTCGGTGACGCCGACCCACATGCATTGGTCGAAGCGCTCGCCCAGACCGAACTGGCTGTGGAAGCCGCAGTCTCTATTCGCAACAAGGTCGTCGAAGCATACCAAGAAATTCTTCGGATGCCTGTCTAAGTGCTGTTAGACGAGCTTCTTTTCTTTGACACATTGCGGTCTGCATTGTGGACCGCAGTGGCTGTGTCGATGCCAATTCTGACAGTCGCATTGGTCGTCGGGTTCGTCATTGGCCTGTTGCAGGCTTTGACATCTATTCAGGAAATGACGCTGACCTTCGTACCAAAACTGGCAGCAATCGCGGCGGTTTTCTGGGTCAGCATGGGTTTTATGACGCAGTCTTTAGTCACGTTGTTTCAAGATGAACTCATTCCAATCATAGTTGGCGGATAACGATGGATAATGCGGGCTATACGACACTGTCGCGGCAAACTGGGCTTTGGCGAGAAATGAACATTGTCGCCAACAATATCGCCAACGCGGCGACAACGGGGTATCGACAAGAAGGGTTGATATTCTCCGAATTTGTAAAAGCGAGTCCCGACGGGCGATCCCTTTCGATGGGCAACGGGAACATTCGCAACACCTCGTTCATACAAGGTGCGATTACTGAAACGGGCGGCACATTTGACTTCGCGATTGAGGGCGACGGGTACTTCCTGATTGAAACCCCGCAAGGCGAACGATTGACAAGAGCAGGCAGTTTTTCAGTCAACAATGCCGGAGATTTGGTCACGCCAGATGGGTTGCGCGTGCTTGATGCTGGGGGGGCGCCGATCTTTGTGCCGCCAGATGCAATCAATATCAAGGTTTCAAATGACGGAACGATAAGTTCCTCTGACCGGTTGATCGGTCAGATTGGACTCGTTCAACCCACTGATCCGTTGAAGATGACGCGGGAAGATGGGGTTATGTTTGTGGCGAATGAAGGATTTGAACCCGTTGAAAATGCCAGAGTTCTTCAAGGATCCCTAGAAAACTCGAACGTCGATCCGATTTCTTCGATTGCCCAAATGATCCAAGTGCAGCGTTCCTATGAACTGGGACAGTCCTTTCTAGACAGTGAGAATGAACGCGTGCGCGAAGCTCTCAGGTCGTTCACACGATAACATCTTAGGAGAAATCCAATGCGGGCACTAACAATTGCAGCGACAGGCATGAGCGCTCAACAAATGCGGGTTGAGACAATTTCCAATAACTTGGCCAATATGTCGACAACTGGCTATAATGCCAGACGTGCCGAATTTGCGGATTTGCATTATCAACAGATGACGCGCCCTGGCGCTGTCAACGCATCTGATGGAACTCTGCTGCCAACTGGCGTGCAGCTTGGACTAGGAGTTCGACCCGCTGCAATTTCAATTCACTTGCAACAAGGGTCATTGCGCCAAACCGGCGCGGATCTGGATATGGCTATAGAAGGAAATGGGTATTTCGAAGTCACGTTGCCGTCTGGTCAAACCGCCTACACCCGCGACGGAGCTTTGAAACGAACGGGCGAGGGGCTCATTGTGACATCAGACGGTCACCCCGTTTCGCCTGAAATTACAATTCCGACGGACGTGCGGTCCATTTCCGTGAATGCCGAAGGCGAAGTTTATGCGTATTTTGTAGATACAGAAGAAGCACAATTGCTTGGCCAAATCAATATCGCCGGATTTACGAACGCCAAAGGGTTAGAGGCGCTGGGATCGAATTTATTCTCCGAGACAGAGGCCTCGGGTCCTGCAGTTATATCTACTCCAGGGTTGGATGGGTTGGGAACAATTCGGCAGGGGTATTTGGAATCAAGTTCAGTCGATGCTGTACGAGAAATTACTGAACTTATCGAAGCGCAACGTGGTTATGAAATGAATGCCAAAGTGATTTCTGCCGCAGATCAAATGATGGGCGCAACGACGCAAGTTCGATGATTGTCAGAGCTTCTATATTTTGCATTTTGGACTCGACACAATTGGGGCTTTGCGATGCAGTTGTGCCAACAAGAACCATTCGCGCGCAAACCATATTGACCGCGGATATGGTTTCTGTCGACCGCGGCATCGAAGGGCATGACATTACGAACCCGAAACATGTCTTAGGAATGGAAGCCCGGGTCGTGTTATACGCGGGCAGGGCCATTCGCGCTGACGATCTAATACAGCCGGCGCTAATTCACAGAAATCAATTGGTTCCGGTCATATTCGATCAGCATGGGCTTCAGATCACCACAATGGGCCGTGCTCTTGATCGCGGTGCCATCGGAGAGATGATCCGAGTCATGAACATTGAATCCCGAAATTCTGTTTTCGGGTTGGTTCAAAGTAACGGAACAGTGTCCGTAACCAACAATTAGTGACATTTTGAGGGTCAATGCAATATGAAGAAAATACCGCTTGTCATGTTGATGTGCTTAACGTCCATTGGATGTTCTAAGCTTGAACAGGTCGGGAAACCGCCCGAATTGACACCTATTACACAGAGTTCCGAACGAACTGCGATGTTGACCCCAGTCGTTCCACAGGTCGTTGCGGCGCAACCCGACACAATTCGGGCTTCTTTGTGGAGCCGTTCGCAAAGCTCTCTTCTTGGAGATAGGCGCGCATTGGCAAGAGGCGATATTTTGACTGTGTCCATCGAGATTGACGAAAAAGCCGAGTTTTCAAATTCTTCGGATCGATCCAGAAGCGGAAACGAAGACTTGGGCATATCGAATTTGTTTGGAATTCCTCAGCGTGTGGATAGAAAGGCAGATACAGATGCAACCCTTTCAAATGCCGTTCAGGCGAGTTCTTCCAGTAGTTCCAGTGGCGACGGATCCACTAAGCGCCGAGAAAAACTAACACTCAGAATCGCAGCGACCGTTGTTGACGTCCTTCCGAACGGGGTATTGTCCATTAATGGCACGCAAGAAGTTCGCGTGAACTTCGAACTTCGAGAGCTTCTGGTGACCGGTTATGTCCGTCCGCAAGATATTTCACGTCAAAACGAAATAACGTATGACAAAATTGCATCGGCCAGAATTTCATACGGTGGCAGAGGCCAGATAACAGACGTTCAGCAGCCCAGATATGGGCAGCAAGTTCTTGACGCTGTTCTGCCGTTTTAAATCGCTATGGTCAAAATAATCTCATACATCATATTTCTAACGGTAGGTGCTGTCGCCGGATTCGGTGTCGATTTGCTGCTGAATCCTATCGATGCGGGAAACGAATCTTCTGAAGCGATCGTAGAGGAGGTTGAATCTGAAATCGACATACCTCAATCGGAAAAAGAATTCGTCAAAATGGGTAATCAATTCGTTGTCCCAATTATTAAGAACGACGAAGTCGTTGCGCTTACGGTTTTGTCTCTCAGTCTCGAGGTCGAAGCTGGAACTCAAGATAGTGTTTTGGAACAAGAACCTAAGCTCAGAAACGATTTTTTGAGCGTGTTATTCGATTTCGCTCATCTCGGACGTTTTGATGGTACCTTTACTGATGTGAATACCTTAAACTCTTTACGCGCGGCGCTTCACTCTGTTGCTAAAACAAGCATTGGAAAACATGTCACAGACGTTCTGATTCTAGAAATTGCGCGCCAGGATGTTTAGCTTACTGAGATAGAGATTTAACAGATCAGATTCGCCATTCTGTTTTGCGGCGCAGGGTTTCTAAGTTACATTCTGTACTTTTGACGGTTTTTTGAACTAAGTTGATTTAACTGCGAAAAGAAAATTTCGCGACGCAACTCTTGCGTCACTTGTGCATTTGAGATCACCATACGTTCCCGAACGCGTATTAGATCATGGGTCAAGAAATTCTGTTTGTCTCTCAACCACTGACAAAAGAGCAAGTTGGTTTCAAAGCCTCCCGTTTCCAAACTTTCCCCCAATCGTTCTTCGGACTTCTTTTTCTGATCTTCGACTTCGCGCATTTCATGAATGATGTGCTTTTCCTGTGATTTTAATTCATGGCTCTTAACGGTCAACTGCTGTTTGCGACAAGCAACCAGTTTTGCAACAGCTCTCACTTTGTTTTTTGACAGTTTCAAGCGATCAGGCTTTCTTAGATGTTTTTGCAATGGAGAAGTTGATCGCAGCAGCAACGGCTCGGTATAGATGTGGTGGTATCTCGCTACCAACAGGAGTGGTGGCGTAAATTGCACGCGCAGTTGGTGGATCAGGATAGACGGGGATTTTATGCTCGGCCGCTAGTTCGCGGATTGTCTGAGCAAGTGCATCGACCCCTTTACAAACGCAAACCGGAGCTGCCCCGGAACTATTCTGCCAGGACAACGCGACTGCGAAGTGTGTTGGATTTGTAATGATCACATCCGCATCTTTTACATCTGTCAAAGATTGCCCCAGCGCAGCAGACAAACTCCGATTTCTACGGGCGTTTTTCAAGTGCGGATCTCCTTCACTCTCCTTCACTTCGTCTTGAATTTCCTTTCGCGACATTCTCAATTTTTTGCTGTGGTTCCACAGTTGAAATCTGTAGTCCAACATCCCTAGAGTAATTGAAATGACGAAAATATATGCTAAGAACTCGGAAAAAAGCACAAAGAACATATCTGATATGGTTTGCAAACTCAAGTTCGAAGAAAATACGATTTTGTCGAGGTTTTTGTAAATCAATGTGGCGAATAACGTGCAGAATATGATTGTTTTCGCACAATTCTTGCCCCATTCAACGATACCCGAGACGCCGAATTTTTGACCAAGTGATTGAATAGGGGAAATTCGATTGAGTTTAAAAGAAATTTTCTCAAAAGAAACGGTATACAAGGACTGTACGGACAAGCTTACCAAGACAAGTGCAAACGGTAGACCTATAAGTTGCATAGTTAACAGAAACAGGGACAGTTTTAGGTCTTCAAAGCTACCCAGATCTACAGTATCGTGCTTGCCAGTTGATGCTATCAAGTCCCAAGAAATAGATGGAGTAAGCAGCTCCATGGACGTCACGTAAATTTGGTCGCGGAACAAATATATCGATAGAAAAAAGCCTGCATAGACACATGCTGTGTGTAGTTCTCTTGATTGTGGTACGTCGCCTTTGGCGCGACTATCAACGAGCTTCTTTTCCGTTGGGTCGAAATTCTTATCTGCGGCATCATTCAATTTGGTGTGCCATTAAAGAAGGTGTCAAGGTGGCCGTTCACATACAGAACCCAAGCTTCAATGATGGTAACTGTCGAAACGATCAACAAAAGTAATGCTACCAATATTATCATTGGAGCGCCGATCAGAGCGACCATCAACTGAGGCATCGCACGATTAATGGCGCCAATAGTCAAATTATAGATCACCGACAGTGCTATGAAAGGAGCGGCCAAAACGAAAGCGGTTCTGAACGCGTCGTTCAAGTCGGACACTTTCCACGCGA
>CALHST010000334.1 GCA_938038825.1 uncultured Paracoccaceae bacterium
AACTGGATCCCTTGGCGTCTGACAGCAAGGCGATGATGAACTTTCTTCGAAAAGCGACCTATGGGCTGGCGCCAGATGTGGCCAACCCAATGGCCTTGGGCTATGAGTTCGAACAGAAACACCGCGCATAAGGCTTGCTGACATGGCAGTTGGGATTTTTGATAGTGGCCTTGGGGGCCTGACAGTGCTGGACGCTGTTGCTGGCAAGTTGCCGGATGTGCCGCTGTATTACTATGCCGACAGCGCCCATGCGCCCTATGGTGTGCGCACGATGGATGATGTGCATGGGTTGACCAAAACAGCTGTGGCGTCCATGTGGGAGGCGGGCTGCGACCTTGTGATCCTGGCCTGCAACACGGCGTCTGCGGCCGCTTTGCGCCGGATGCAAGAGGCGGGTGTGCCCAAGGGCAAGCGCGTTTTGGGCGTGTTTGTTCCGATGATCGAGGCGCTGACAGAACGCCAATGGGGGGACAATTCCCCACCCCGTGAAGTCGCCGTCAAAGATGTGGCCCTGTTCGCCACGCCTGCGACTGTGGCAAGCCGCGCGTTTCAACGGGAATTGGCATTTCGCGCCATTGGTGTTGATGTCGAAGCACAAGCCTGCGGGGGCGTGGTGGATGCCATCGAAGACGGGGATATGATCCTGACCGAAGCGTTGGTGCGCAGCCATGTGGATGCGTTAAAGCGGAAAATGCCCAAACCCGATGCAGCGATCTTGGGCTGCACACATTACCCGTTGATGCATGATGCGTTCCAGGCAGCTCTGGGAGAGGACGTAAAAGTCTTTTCCCAAGCGGATTTGGTTGCGGACAGCTTGTCAGATTATCTGGAACGGCATCCTGATATGATCGGGGATGCGGATCCGGCCTTTGTGACCTCGGGCGATCCAAAGCGGGTCAGCGACCGGGCCACGCAGTTTTTACGACGACAGATCATCTTTCAATCCGCGTGAACTTTGATCTGCACTTGACTGAAAAGACTTGAAAAATGAAAAATATCGCAATCCTTGGCGCGTCCGGTTACACGGGTGCAGAACTGATCCGGCTGATTTCGACACATGGGGGCATGCGCATTGCAGCCCTCGGTGCCAATTCCAAGGCTGGCATGGACATGGCCGATGTGTTTCCGTTCCTGCGGCATCTGGATTTGCCCAGCTTGGTCACCATTGATCAGATTGATTGGACAGACATTGATCTGTGCTTTTGCGCATTGCCGCATAAAACCTCGCAAGAGGTGATCTCTCAACTGCCCGCAACGCTGAAGATCGTGGATCTGAGCGCCGATTTCCGGCTGCGTGACCCCAAGGCGTATGAACAGTGGTATGGCAATGCGCATTCTGCCGTTCAGATGCAGGGCGAGGCGGTGTATGGGCTGACAGAATTCTACCGGGGTCAGATCAAAGGCGCGCGCTTGGTGGCTGGCACCGGTTGCAACGCGGCCACGGGCCAATTTGCGCTGCGCCCCTTGATCGAAGCCAAAGCCATTGATCTGCAAGACATCATTCTGGATTTGAAATGCGCCGTGTCTGGTGCAGGGCGGTCCCTGAAAGAAAACCTGCTGCATGCAGAGCTGTCCGAAGGCGCCAATGCCTATGCAGTGGGCGGCACGCACCGGCATTTGGGGGAGTTTGATCAAGAGTTTTCCGCCATCGCGGGGGAACCCGTGCGCGTGCAGTTTACACCCCATCTGATCCCCGCCAATCGCGGGATCTTGGCGACGGTTTATGTCAAGGGTGACGCCGAAAATATACATGCAATCCTTAGCGCAAGCTATTCAGAAGAAACGTTTATCAAGGTTCTTCCGTTCGGCAAAACACCGTCTACGCATGACACACGCGGTTCGAACTTTTGCCATATCGGGGTGACCGGTGATCGGATTGAGGGACGCGCCATTGTGGTGGCTGCTCTCGACAACTTGACCAAAGGCAGCAGTGGTCAGGCGTTGCAGAACGCCAACCTAATGCTTAATTTGCCTGAAACCCAAGGGCTGATGATGGCCCCTTTATTTCCGTGAGCGCATGAAAAGCCTGAAAAAACAACGCCGTATTCAAGTGATCGCCTTGGCCTTTGTGGCTTTGGCCGCGTCTACGGCGTTGATTGGCTATGCGATGCGCGATGGGATCAACTTCTTTCGCTCGCCCAGTCAGGTGGTCGAACAGCCACCGGTTCCCACCGAAGTGTTTCGGATCGGGGGATTGGTGTCTGAGGGGTCGATCGTGCGGGGCCAGGGTGAAACAGTACGCTTTTCGGTCACGGATGGGGGGGCCACAGTGCCTGTAACCTATCGCGGTGTGTTGCCGGATCTGTTTGAAGAAAACCAAGGCATGGTTGGAACAGGGCGTTACATTAACGGTGTTTTTGAAGCCTCTGAAATTCTTGCCAAACATGACGAGACATACATGCCCAAGGAAGTGGTGGACGCGCTGAAGGCGCAAGGCGTGTATCAAGAGCCTGACACCTAGCGCGCGGTGCTGTCCGTACGCAGCCGCGACGGCTCCTTTACTTATATGTAGGACAAATTCCCCCGATCCCAACAACGGGAAAGGGCGAAGGTCATGCAGAGTGTTCGAGAGATTGCAGAAGACATCGTGGTGCGCGAAGGCGGCTATGTGAATGACCCGGATGATCCGGGTGGGGCGACCAATTGGGGCGTGACGATCCACACGATGCGCCGACTTGGGCTTGATTTGACGGGGGATGGTCGCGTGACCCCGGCGGATGTGCGCAAGCTGACCCGCGCGCAGGCCGTGGATATTTTCATCCAACATTACTTCGAAAAACCCGGAATTGCAGCGCTGCCCAAGGTGCTGCAGGCGTCTGTGTTTGACATGTATGTCAATGCGGGTGGCAATGCAGTTAAGATCCTGCAACGTCTGCTGCGCGATATGGGCCAAACGGTCAGCGTTGACGGGGCCATTGGCCCGCAAACGCGCGCAGCAGCCCAAGACGCCTATCGTCGCGCCCCGGACGAGATCGCAGATGCCTATGCCATCGCGCGGCGCAATTACTATTTTCGACTTGCTGATCGTCGCGCCGCATCGCGCAAATATGCGCGCACCCGAAAGGGTGGCAAAGGCGGTTGGATCAAGCGCGCCGAAGAGTTCATGACAGCCCGTTATCGGATGAGCGCGGCCGAATTTGCACAAAGGACAGCACAATGGGGTTGATTGACGGAGTTTTGGGTTTGCTTTTTGGGGGCGGGCGCAATGTGGTGCGCGATACCGTCGAAGTGTTCCGCGAAAACGCGCATGAAGGTGCTGCAAGGTCAGCCGAGGTTCAGACCAAGGCGATGGAACTGCATGGCGCCGAGTTTGATCGTGCCAACAAGGGTGCGTTTGACACAATCATGGACGGGGTGAACCGGCTGCCGCGCCCTATGTTGGCGCTGGGTACGTTGGCCTTGTTTGTGTCAGCGATGGTGTCACCCATTTGGTTTGCAGAACGGATGCAGGGAATTGCGTTGGTCCCAGAGCCGCTGTGGTGGCTGTTGGGCGTTATCGTCAGTTTCTATTTCGGGGCGCGCCACCAAGTGAAAACCCAACAATTTCAGCGCGATATTGCGGCCAGTATGACCCGTGTTCCGCAAGTTATAGAGAACATTCAACAGCTTCGCGCCCTACGCAGCGGTGACAAGGGCGTGGCCGAGACCGGGGAGGATGCAGCGCTGACATTGGCGTCACTGGACCCCGATGCCAATCCGGCACTTGAGGCATGGCGCAAGCGGGTGGCGTAACGATCCGTGACGACCTCGTGATGCGGCAAAGCGCCCCCGGCCATTGGCGGGGCGCTTTGTGGCGTCTATAACAACGTTATGATTACAGAACTTGGACATTTCGCGCTGGTGCTCGCCTTCTTGGTGGCCATTGTGCAGACCGTGGTTCCCATGTGGGGGGCTTATCGCCGTGATGCGCGGCTTATGGCGCTGGCAGAGCCTGCGGCAAGCGCGCAATTCCTGCTGACGGCCTTTGCCTTTGGCGCGCTGATGTGGGCCTTTATCGTTTCGGACTTTTCATTGCGTCTGGTGGTACAGAATTCGCATTCCGCCAAGCCAATGCTGTATAAAATCTCGGGGACATGGGGCAATCACGAAGGATCCATGCTGCTGTGGGTGCTGATTGTCACATTATTTGGGGCGATGGCGGCGTGGTTTGGCAGCAATTTGCCCCCAACGTTGAAAGCCCGCGTTTTGTCTGTTCAGGCGGCCATTGCGGTGGCGTTTTTTGCGTTCATTTTGTTCACATCAAACCCGTTTTTGCGCATGGCTGTTCCCCCCTTTGATGGGCAGGATCTGAACCCGCTGTTGCAAGACCCCGGTTTGGCGTTCCATCCGCCGTTTCTCTATTTGGGCTATGTGGGCCTGTCGATGACCTTTTCCTTTGCGGTTGCGGCGCTGCTGGAAGGGCGCGTGGACGCCGCATGGGGCCGTTGGGTGCGCCCATGGACCTTGGCCGCGTGGGTTTTCCTGACCATTGGCATCGCACTGGGGTCCTGGTGGGCCTATTACGAGCTGGGCTGGGGCGGTTTCTGGTTCTGGGATCCGGTTGAAAATGCCTCGTTTATGCCGTGGCTTCTGGCCGCCGCACTGCTGCATTCGGCAATTGTGGTCGAAAAACGCGAAAGCCTGAAAAGCTGGACGATCCTGCTGGCGATCCTGGCCTTTGGCTTTTCGCTTATCGGGACCTTCATCGTGCGCTCTGGCTTGCTGACATCTGTGCACGCCTTTGCCAACGACCCGGAACGTGGTGTGTTCATTCTGATGATCCTGGCTTTTTTCATGGGTGGCGCGCTGATCCTATTTTCCTTCCGCGCCAGCACAATGGAAGCCAAGGGCGTCTTTGGCATGGTCAGCCGCGAAAGTGCGTTGGTGGCCAACAATATCCTGCTCGCAGTCAGCTGCTTTGTGGTCTTTGTGGGCACCATGTGGCCCTTGGTGGCCGAGATGCTGTTTGATCGCAAACTCAGCGTGGGTCCGCCGTTTTTCAATGCGGCGTTCACACCGTTTATGCTGCTGTTGGGGATGATCCTGCCGCTGGGTTCCATGATGCCGTGGAAACGCGCAAAGCTGGGGCAAGGTGTGCACAAGCTGCGCTATGGGTTTGTGCTAGCCTTGGCTGTGGGTGGTCTTGTCTGGGCCATGACATCAGGTAAAAGCCTACTGGGGCCCATGGCGATCATGCTGGGGGCTTGGATTGTGATCGGTGCGTTGTTGGACCTGTGGTCGCGCACGGGGCGTTCCGGTGACATGGGCCGCTTGTTCCGCCTTCCGCGTGCGGATTGGGGCAAAGCCATTGCACATTCCGGGCTTGGCATCACATTCATTGGTGTTGCGGGATTGACCGTTTATCAACACGAAGACATTCGCATCGCGCAGATCGGTACCCCGTTTGACGTTGGCGGGTATACCCTTACCCTCAACGATGTGCGCGAGGTCGAAGGGCCGAACTATCTGGCCACGATTGGGTATATCACCCTGGGCAAGAATGGCGAAAACATCGCAGAGCTTGCCCCAGAAAAGCGGATCTATCCGGTCGCGCAAATGCCAACGACAGAGGCCGCGATTGACTATGATCTGGCGCGCGACGTCTATGTTGTAATTGGCGATGCGCAAGCCAATGGCGGCTGGGCCATTCGCACCTATATCAAACCGCTGACCAATTGGATTTGGATTGGGTGTGGATTGATGGCGCTTGGCGGATTGTTCAGCCTGTCTGATCGCCGCTTCCGTGTCGCCGCAGGCGCGCGCAAGTCTTCTGCGACACCGGTTCCCGCAGAATGAAGCGGCGGGTCTTCATACTGGGGATGCTGGCGAGCCCCGCTTTGGCGTTGGATCCCAAAGAGATGTTAAGCGATCCGACTTTGGAAGCGCGCGCGCGGGCCTTGGACCATGAAATTCGCTGCGTAAAGTGCCAATCGGAATCGGTGGCCTCGTCCAATGCGGAATGGGCCGAAGACGCACGACGCACCATTCGCGAATTGATCGAAGCCGGATCAACAGATGCCCAAGTCAAAACATGGTTTGTGGAGCGATACGGCGAATTTGTTCTGATGGATCCCCCTAAAACCGGATCCACTTTGGCGCTGTGGCTGGCCGGTCCTGTGATGCTGCTTGCTGCGGGCCTTGGGGCCCTGGTCTATGTGCGGGGGCGCTCTGCCACAGTACCAGCGGAAAATCTAAGTGCAGAAGAACAGGCACGGTTGGATGAAATTCTGAAAGAGTGACGCAGCGCGCCCCTTTCCCAAGCGCACACCTTGGCATATCTAAGGGAAACATCGCAAAGAGGGGCTCGCGCGTATGGACTATGATACAATCACTTTGAATTTTGATGGCAGCGTTGCGACGTTGCTGTTGAACCGTCCAGAAAAAATGAATGCGCTGACCACGCAGATGCGGGCCGAGATTGCATATGCGGTCAAAGATGCGGGCCAAAAAGCACGTGTTCTGGTGATCACGGGGGCGGGGCGCGCCTTTTGTTCGGGCCAAGATCTGGGCGACCGGGCCAATGCGTCCAATGTCGATTTGGAACGCACCTTGCGCGATGAATACCAACCGATGCTGAATGCCATCGCAACCTGTCCAATCCCCACAATTGCTGCGGTCAATGGTGCTGCTGCGGGTGCTGGGGCCAATCTGGCCTTGGCTGCTGACGTGGTGATTGCAACAGAAAGCGCCTATTTCCTTCAAGCCTTTTCGCGCATTGGTCTGATCCCGGATGCGGGCGGGACGTATACGATGCCACGCACAATGGGCATGGCCAAAGCCATGGGGGCCGCATTATTTGCCGACAAGATTTCTGCCCGTCAAGCAGACGAATGGGGTCTGATCTGGGAAGCGGTTGCAGATGATGCGTTTTCCGAACATGTAGCCCGGCGCGCCTTGCATTTGGCAAACGGACCCACGGCGGCGTACGCAGCTATCAAATCCGTCATTCGGGCAAGCTGGGACAATTCAGCCGAAGAACAATTGGCACTAGAGGCCCGCGAGCAAGGCAAGTGTGGCAAAAGCCGTGACTTTAAGGAAGGCGTGATGGCCTTTATGGACAAGCGCAAAGCAGAATTCGAAGGGCGCTGATCGCGCAAACCTTGTGGTGCCAGAAAGAAACCGCGGCTGACATGGGGTCTGTCGCGGTTTAGCCAAACAAACCTGTCCAGCGCTTCAGCATTTCAGCCGGGTTTTCGGCGGTCCAGATTTCCGACACACCAAAGAAATCTGTGATCGGGGCAAGAGATTTGACGATCTCTTCATCCAAGGCCCCTTCAGCGACCACAGGCAGCTCGATCATATCAGACCACCAAGAAAACAGCTCTGTCTCGGCGTGTTCGCCCGTGCCAAGTGCCGTGGCACCAACAGGGCCAAAGCTGACGTAATCTGCCCCGGCCTCTCCGGCCTCCATGCCGTTATGGCGCGAGGTTCCGCAGAAAGCCCCGACAATGGCATCCGCGCCCAGCGTTTTGCGCGCCTCGCGGACAGAACGTTGACCGTCTGTGAGATGAACGCCGTCAAGGCCAAGGCGTTCGGCCAGCACCACATGATCATCCAGAACCACAGCCACATCTCGTTGGATCGCCACATCCCGGCAGGCATCTGCTGCGCGCAACAGGCGATCTTCGTCCCGCGTGGCAAGGCCCAGTCGGATGCAGGCGATTTCGGTTGTGTCAAGAACACGGGCCAAAGCATCCGGGAAGGTCGAGAGATCAATCTCGGGCGGGGAGATCAGATAGATTTGCGGCTGCTCGGTCATGGGACGCTCTTTCGGCAAGTTTGTAGGCTGATTAGCGGATTGGACGCGGTTTGGGAATGGCTGGGGGGTGCGTTTTTTGCGGGCAGGCCTTGTCTTGGCCTGTCCGGGTCGCGTATGCGGCGGGCCATGGAGATGACACCGGGTATTATTTTGGTCCGCCCGCAAATGGGTGAAAACATCGGCGCGGCGGCGCGGGCGATGTTGAATTTTGGGCTGGATCATATGCGGGTTGTCGGGCCGCGCGATGGCTGGCCCAATCCTGCCGCTGTGGCTATGGCCAGTGGCGCGGGTCGCGTGTTGGACGCCGCGCGTTTGTATCCGGCTTTGCCCGAGGCACTGGATGATTTTCACTTTACCTTTGCCACCACCGCACGATCACGGGATTTGTCCAAGCCGGTTTATTCCCCCGAAGCCGCGATGGCGCTTGCAGCCGAGAAAATCGCCACAGGGCAACGGGTTGGGCTGATGTTTGGCCCTGAACGCGCGGGGTTGGAGAATGACGATCTGGCGCAAGCCAATGCCATCGTGACAGTCCCTGTGAACCCGGAATATCCGTCGTTGAATTTGGCGCAATGTGTGCTGTTGCTGGGGTATGAATGGCGCCGTGCCACGCAGGATATCACAGCGATGGAAGATGTGATGCCGGATACGGAAATGGCCCTGATCGGGGATGTGGATCGTTTGGCCACACATTTCGAAGAGCGGCTGGACACGGCGGCGTTCTTTTTCCCGGAACATAAAGCAGAGGCCATGAAGTTGCGTCTGCGCAATATGTGGAGCCGCTTTCCCATGACCACGCAAGACACGCGGATGCTGCATGGGGTATTGCGTCAGATGGTGCGTTGGAAAGAGCGCGGCTAACCGTGCGGAGCGGCGTTCCGCCGCAAGTCATTTTTAGACGAGGGGCTGGCCCCTCGCGCTCCCCAGGATATTTATAGCAAAAAGAAATCGCATGCAGTGTTGCGAACATAGCGGGAATAGTGTGTGAGTTGAGCCATGGCGAAGAAACGTAGCATTTTTGAAGAGGTGGACGGGGTCGAGGCCGAAAAGGCGGCTCCGCAGCCGGGATTGATTGATCGGGGACGGTCCGGAGCACGGGGTGCAATCCGGGCCTGGTTGATGATTTTGTTTGCTTTGGTGGTTGTGATGATTGCCGTTGGCGGGCTGACGCGGCTGACGGATAGTGGTCTGTCAATCACCGAATGGCG
>CALHST010000335.1 GCA_938038825.1 uncultured Paracoccaceae bacterium
CGCGTGTCCAAATGGGCGCCACCTATGCGCATTAACAAAACAAGGGTCGGCACCATATCCAGACCGCCACGCGCAATCACGGCATCCGCTGCGGCAGAGCGGTCTGTTTCTGTGCCAATCAAAAGGGTTTTGGCAAGAGCCACGATATCTTGTTCCTGTGCAGTGCTTGGACGGGGCACAAACAAAACAAGACCCAGTGCACAGGCAAGCAGAAAAGAGATAAAACGGGGCACAGAAAACCTTTGGATCATGGGCGCTGGACTTGGAACAACTTGTGCAAGATTAACGTCTAACTGACCTGTGTCGTGTCACAGTCGCGTCACTGGCCCGTGTTTGATCATGCCGCGTCGCAGGCGCGCGATCACTCAGCCGGGGTTTTGACCTGCGGCGTTGTCAAATGCTCTTTCATGCGCTGCCGTTCCACCTGCGCGCGGCTCACAATGGCCGGAACGCGCAAGGTGTTTGGGCTGTCCAGATGCAACGCTTTGGGCGCATGTTTGATCAGGTTCACACTGCCAAAGGCCGACAACGGGATTGCCAATGTCAGGCTGATGACAATTGGGATCAACCACAGCGAAATCAGTCCAGCAGCCAAGCCCAAACCAAGGAGCACCCCCAAGACCGTTTCAAGCCAATGAAAGCGGATCAACGCGCCCCAGGAATGCCCATCGCCACTGCGGCTTTGCGGGGCCCATGTGTCAGATTGGGTGAACAATGCGCGCAACACTGCACGGCATTGCTGGATCATCAAAATAGGCGCGTAGAGGATCGACAACAGTACTTCAGTCAGGAAGCTGGTGAAGAACTTAAAGCGCCCCCCAAAGATGCGATGCGCCTTGGGATGCAGCGCAATAATCGCAGCCCCGGTCAACTTGGGCGTCAGCAAAACGGCATACATAATGATCAGGAAAATGGCCGAGTTTATCTCGGTCATGATGGGCCAATCGGGATACAAGGGGCTGTCTTCCCGGAAATACCGAATAACGTTTTCGTCTTCGCTTTTGCCCAGCAAGGCCCATGCCAAAAGCAGCAGGAACCACGCGGGCGACAAAAGATAGCTCATCGCGCCATGAAACAGATGGAACCGCGACACAGGGTGCAACCCTTTGGCGCCAAGCAAGCGCAAATGTTGCAAATTGCCCCGGCACCAACGCCCGTCACGCACCACATAGTCGATCAAAGTCGCAGGAGTTTCTTCGAAAGAACCGGACAGGCGGGGCAGAAACTTGACGCGCCAGCCCGCGCGGCGCAGCAAACCCGCCTCGACAAAGTCATGAGACATGATCAACCGGTTGCCACTCAGACGCGGTAAACCCGCTGCGGCCGCAAAGGCCCGGGTGCGGATAATGGCGTTGTGACCCCAATAATTGCCTTCGGTCTGGGCCCATTGCGCCAGCCCTTCGGACAGCAGCCAGCCATAAGCGATATTGGCAAATTGCTGGGTCCGCGCAAATACTGTCTCTGCGCCGATTAACGTAGGAATGGATTGCACAAGGCCCGCTTCCGGGTCCGCCGCCATTTCATCCGCCAAGGCAATAATGGTGCGACCCGCCATCAGGCTGTCCGCATCCAGAACCAACATGGATTCGTGCGCGGCACCCCAGCCGGTGATCCAATCGAGCAGATTGCCCACTTTGCGATCTGTGTTCTCTGCGCGGCGGCGGTAATACACGTCACATCCCGCAGGCGCATCGCGCAGCAAGGCCTGAAAGGCCGCGCGCTCTTGCAAGGCGATGTCTTCGTTGCGGGTGTCTGACAAAATGAACAGTGAGAAACGGTGATCCGTACTGCGGCGCGCCAGATCGTCCAGCATCGCTTGGGCGTTGCCAAATACATCCCACGGCACTTCGTTGTAGATGGGCACCAACAGGGCCACATCCAATGCAGCCTCCGGTGCTGCGCGCGGGGCCGGACGGCGTAGCAATCCCGCAAGGCCCACAAACACCGTGGACACCGACAGGGCCACCCACACGAAACTCAGGCCAATCAGAACCAACAAGGTCCATTCCAGCCACGTCATTCCGCCCATATTCAACCAGCCGAATAACCCCGATAACAACGCCAATGTGCCCGCCAATGCAGGACCAAACACAGCCAGCCGCCATGCCCAAGTCCAGCGCGATGGATCCCCTTGCAGCGGATCACAGGCCCCGGCATCAAACCGTTGCGGCGCCATGTTCAATGGCGCTTGGGGCGGCATTTCGCCTTGGAAGCTGTGGGTGCGGTCTGTCATCAGGTCGTTGCAGTCCACCGATAAAGCCAGACTTCGGACAAGGGCGCGCCATCTTCGGCACGCAGCTGCACACGGAATTCGGCATAGCGTTCTTCGCCCGGATCAAACCGGAAGGCCAAACGGGGACCACCGGTTTCGGGGTTGCGTTGCAACACGCCTTCGCTGACTTCGCCGGCGTTGGATCGGATCAGCTTCATCACTTTGCCCAGATCATCGGGCACCCGGTCTGACGCTTCAAAGTCGATCACACATAACAGACCTTCGTGGAATGCGCTGCCGCCCATGGCCGTATTCAGCACTCGCAACGGCATATCCGCTGTATTCGGCGCAGGATCCGCGCCCCAATCCAAACGATAGCTCATGTCATGCTGCTGACCGGCCTCAATCGGCTGAGAGGGCCGCCAATAAGCAACGATGTTGTCGTAAATCTCTTTGTCCGCAGGAATTTCCACCAATGCCACGGATCCGCGGCCCCAGTCTTCGCCCGGGGTGACCCACAGACCGGGCCGGTTGTGGTAATGCGCTTCCAGATCGTTAAAATCCGAAAACTTGCGCGCCCGTTGCATCAGGCCGAACCCTTTGGGACCATTGTCCCCAAACGCACTGATTTGCAGCGTGGTCGGGTTGGCGAGCGGACGCCAGATGATCTCGCCCGCGCCATTGTGGATCAACAGCCCATCACTGTCATGCACAGCAGGGCGGAAATCGCTAAAGCGATCACGGTTCATCTGATCAAACAGGAACATGGATGTCAGCGGCGCAATGCCCACGTGACGCATGGTTTCGCGGGCAAACAGGCTCGCATTCACATCCATGGTCAACGTTTCGCCATGGCGCAGAACGAACGTGTACAGACCCGAACAGGACGGGCTGTCCATCAGCGCATGCAAAGTCACATCAGGCGCGCCTTTGGACGGTTTTTCAACCCAGAACGCGATGAATTCGGGGAACTCTTCGCCGTCAGGATCCCCCGTTTTCAATGCCAAACCCCGGGCCGACAGACCATAGGTTTGACCCGTTCCAATGCCCCGGAAATAACTGGCACCTTGGAACACTGCGTATTCTGTGTGTGCACCCGTGCCGTTCAGATCTGCGCGCAAGCGCAATCCCGCATAGCCCAATGTATCATCAATGGTCACATCCGGGAATTTATCCGTTGTGTCGAACACATCCATGTCGAACATCAGCGGAAATTCTTTGCCGCCCGAAACCACAGAAATGTCCACGGGGCGCGGGAAATACAAACCCGGGGGGAACACATCCACACGTTGGGGAAGGCCGGTGCCCTCCCACAGGCCATTGCGGCTGTCGAACCAGATCTTGCGATATTGATCATAACTCAGATCCACCCAGTCTTGGGGGATCATCTGGCGTAATTCATAGGGTTTTGCTGCCATTTGTCGGGCGCGTTCAACCAGTGCATCGCGATCAAACGGGGTGCCAACACCCACTTGCAATCCGGGTTCATCGCCCTCTGCAAGGGCCGGAGTGGCTGCTGCCAACGCAGCCATTGAGGCAAGGAATTCGCGACGCAGCATCAAGACCCCTTCTTCGGCCGCCAGGGTTGGCCTTTGAACCAGCCGGCGCCATACGCAACAATGATCAAAACCAAACAGCCAAAGCCGTTGACAGCCAGCACAGTGCCCGTATCGCGGCCCAGCATATCCATGGCAAAACCGTTGAAACGCGCCACAAAGATCGACACCACAAACACCGCCAAGGACTGCTGGCCCACTTTCAGGATAATGGCCAAAAAGCGCTGCCAAATGCGGGCAAAGATGTGGCTGCCATGGGCGACAAGACGCGCGCCTTTGTCACCGGCCAAGACCCACGCAAGATAGGCAAGACTTAGGAATTGCACATAGCGCAGGATCCCGAAATCTGTTTTGGAAATCCATTGACGGTTCTCTGCGCGCCACTCGCGCACCCAATCAAATCCCAGCTCGCGCACACCGATATTGGAAAACGGAACATTGGCCAAAACGATAAACGCCGTGATCCCGATCAGCAGGGGTGTCACAGGTGGCTTTGGCAACCATCCCCGCATGAACGCGAAACCCGTGAAGAATACCAACTGCCAGCCAAAGGGGTTCAGGAACCAGCGGCGTTGCCAGTCATCATTGCCCACCCAAGGCTCTGCCGTGAAGTTCAGGTAGGGCAGGCCCAGCGTTTCCATAAAGCTGCGCTGTCCAAAAAACCACAGAACGATG
>CALHST010000336.1 GCA_938038825.1 uncultured Paracoccaceae bacterium
AGTTGTTGGTGCAGTGGCCACGGCCGCCCCGGCAAGTTGTTCACGATAGGTCAGCAAAAGACCCCGCGGACCTTGGGGGTTGCTCGCGATCAGGGACAACGTCTGTGTGCCCCCTGCTTGCGCCCGGTCATAAGAGTTAAACAGGAAGTCTTTTTCAAACCCACTCAGCTGGCCTGTGATCGGATAGCCCATATGCGCCTGGAATTGCGAAATGGCATCTCGGGATCTGCGTCCCAGCTGCCCGTCGACAGAGCCCGCATTAAACCCAAAATAGTTCAATGAGGTCTGGATCAAGCGTCCTTCCTGCGTCGCAGGAAGCCTTGGACGGGGTGCCGCCTTGCGGACAGACCGCGTAGACGTCCGGGCCCGGGGTTGTTGCTTTTGTTTTTGTGCCGTCGCGCCAACGATACCGCCGATAATGGCACCGGCGATGAAATCACCTGCATCTGCTTTGACGTGTGTTGCAGGCGTTATGACAAGTGCAGCGGCAGCAAGCGCACTAGTAACCGTTTTTAAGGTCATGGAATGCTCCTAGGTAAAAAAAGACTCAGTTCAATTGATGCAACCATAACATGATCTGGACATTGGGTCACCTGTTTGCGGGGTCTGGAATTCCGGAAGTTGCGCATTTGTCTGACAAATAAGCCAAATGGGTCTTGAAAATGCGCAACAGGCGACCGATGTGAAGCGCATGCAGCCACAAACCCAACAGCCCGTTATTCAAGTCGACATCATCTCGGACGTCATGTGCCCTTGGTGCATTGTGGGGTTCAAGCAATTGGAAATGGCGCTGGCGCAAACATCTGTTGGCGCACGAATACGGTGGCATCCTTTTGAATTGAACCCGGATATGGGCGCGGATGGCGAAAACCTGGGCGACCATATCATGCGCAAATATGGCCGCACCAAAGAGCAATCCGTTCAAAACCGTCAAAATCTGCAAGATGTTGGCAAAGCCTTGGGGATTGCATTCAATTTTTCGGATGAGTCCCGGATCGTAAACAGCTTCAAGGCACATATACTTTTGGATTTCGCGGCCACAAAGGGTTTGCAGCATCCTCTGAAAATGGCCCTGTTTGATGCGCATTTTGCAAAAGGTTTAGATGTGTCCGACGCGGACGTTCTGCTGACAATTGCCGTTTCTGTTGGAATTCCTCGTGAAGACTCCGCACACGCATTGGCCAACAAAGCCCATGCAGACGCGGTGCGCGCGCAACAATCCATATGGCGCCAAAACGGCATTTCTGGCGTGCCCACCATGATCTTTGACGAAAAATACCTCGTCACCGGCGCACAAGGCCCACAAACCTATGCGCAACTCCTTCAAAAAGCCACCTTGGAAACTGCTTGAAGGGAAACCCGCCAAGCAGGAGGAAACGGTCCCATGCTCATTAAGAGCAAAAGACCGCATCCACGCGAGTGTCAGCTCAGGTGGTGAACTTTTTGCAACCCGTAGACAGGTGTTGGAATACCTTCCATTCTTGCCTTAATTTGCAAAGACAAGAACTGCGAATAATGGCGTGACTGATGCAGATTACCGCCATGCATCCATAGGTTGGGCACCTGTGTTGGCTTCCACATATTTCGCTGCTCACCTTCCCATGGGCCCGGGTCTTTGGTGGTGTCCGATCCCAGCCCCCAACATTTGCCCAATGTGTCCGCCATGTCCTGCCCCATAAGATCCGCGACCCAACCATTCATCGAGTTGTACCCAGTCGCATAAACCACCAAGTCTGCATCCAAATGCGTACCGTCATCAAGGATTACGCCCGTTTCGTCCAAACTGGAAACTTGACCGCGTTTAAGTTTAACCTCCCCGTCAATGATCAACTGACTTGCGCCAACATCAATGTAGTAACCCGACCCACGGCGCAGGTACTTCATGAACAGACCGCTGTCGTCATCGCCCCAGTCCAACCAGAACCCAGCTTTCTCCAATCCATCGTAAAAGTCTTTGTCCTGCTCTTTCATGGCTGCATATGCAGGGATCTGGAATTCGTGCAGGATCCGGTAGGGCAGCGATGCAAACACCATATCGGCTTTCTCGGTGGTCATTCCAGCTTCGACAGCCCGTTCGGAGTATAGATCGCCCAAGGCGACGTCCATCAAAGTCTCAGAGCGCACGATATGGGTCGATGACCGCTGCACCATAGTGACATC
This sequence comes from uncultured Paracoccaceae bacterium, assembly GCA_938038825.1. Lineage (GTDB taxonomy): Bacteria > Pseudomonadota > Alphaproteobacteria > Rhodobacterales > Rhodobacteraceae > Aliishimia. The sequence goes on from CALHST010000336.1 coordinate 2,161, forward strand.
TGCATTCGCTTCCCAAAGCGCTGCGCAAATATCATGGGCAGAGTTGTTGGAACCAACGACAACGACCTTTTTGCCAGTCCATTGATCCGGTCCGTCATGTTCGGATGAGTGTTGTTGAACCCCTTTAAAGGTATCCATCCCGGGGAATTCCGGCATGCGTTTTTTGCCAGACATGCCCGTCGCCATGACAAGCTGTTTGGGTTTTAGAACAACCTCTTCACCGTTCCGGTCCACAACAAGTGTCCACTCGCCTTTGGCCTCATCAAATTTTGCCGATTTGGCTGTGGTCTGGGTCCAATAGTTGAGCTCCATGACCTTGGTGTACATTTCCAACCAATCGCCGATCTTGTCTTTGGGTGAAAAGACGGGCCAATTGTCGGGGAATTTGATGTAGGGCAAGTGGTCGTACCAGACCGGATCGTGCAGGCACAAAGATTTGTAACGGTTCCGCCAGCTGTCACCCGGGCGTTCGTTCCGTTCAACGATAATGGTCGGAACGCCAAGCTGACGCAAACGCGCACCCATGGCAATGCCACCCTGCCCTCCGCCAATGATCACACAATAGGGTTGCGTGTTATAGCCAAGTTCCGTCTCTTCCTTGGCGCGGTCTTCGGCCCATGTGGCCCGGTTCTTACCGGCACCATGTTTTGCGCCCATGGGGCGGTTGAACCCAGCAGGTTCCTCGTGCCCTTTCAATTCGACCATTGTGGTCAGAAGGGTCCAGATTTTGCTGCCTTTGAGGCGGATCAGCCCGTATCCCCGCGCTATCTCGGTTTCAAACGTGATCCACGCCGTGGTCACGCCGCCATCTTCATCTGCGACCTCGCCATCCGCAATTTTCCAACCACTGGGCTTTGTCGTTGCCAACTGATGTGACAGCATGTCGGCAACTTGATCTTTTCCTTCAACTGTTTTGATATTCCAAGTGAAACTGACAAGATCGCGCCAATAGCAATCATCCTCAAACATGTCGCAGGCGCGCGCAATATCGCCCTTGGCGAGCGCATCGCCAAACGCGTCTAAAATCACCTGAGTTTGATCTGAAATCGTTGTATCGAGCATTGTGACCTCCCAT
>CALHST010000337.1 GCA_938038825.1 uncultured Paracoccaceae bacterium
GTGCGTTAACCACCTTGCCCCTCAGCTGCAGGAGCGCCAAACTCCTGTGCATGGATTACCCGTTTGACCTTGGGACCTATTCCCGGCCCGTATCACCCAATTCCTCCGCTCAAACATGGTTTGACAGGGGCATGGTCTGGCTGTTTGGCTTCAACCATGAAGAAGCCATCGCGTGTTTTCAACGCGCCTTAAAGGCAGATCCAAATTGTGCTTTTGCCCATTGGGGCATCGCTTATGCCGTGGGGCCAAATTACAATCGCGGATGGGAGATTTACGCCCCAAACGAAAAGATCGACGCCCTCACGCAAGCCCATGATGCGTTACAACAATCAGCCGCTTGCGACACCAATCCGCTGACCTCTCAGCTGCTGTCGGCATTGGAAAAACGCTATCCCACAGATCCCGAAACCGAAGATTTCGCACCATTCACCGATGCCTTTGCAGACGCTATGCGCGCAGTGTATGCGCAGCATTCCGATGATCTGGACATCACGTATATCTTTGCAGAATCTCTGATGAATCGCACCCCATGGCGGCTTTGGAATTTCTGGAAAGGCATCCCAAATCCCGAAGGCTCTGCCATCGAAGCCCAATCCATCCTGGAACGTGCGTTTACGCGTCCCGAGGCGTGGGACCACCCCGGTTTGTTGCACATGTATATCCATTTGATGGAGATGTCCCCGACCCCGGAAAAAGCACTACGCCACGGGGATCGGCTGACCGGATTGTGCCCAGATGCAGGACATCTGGTGCATATGGCCAGTCATATCGACGTGCTGTGCGGAGACTACCAGAACGTTGTGTCGCGCAATCTTAACGCCTCAAAAGTTGATGAACTCTTCAAATCCGAAGTGGGCAGCGCCAACTTCTATGCCCTGTACCGAATCCACAATCTGCACTTCGCAGTCTATGGGGCGATGTTCATGGCGCAAAAGACCTGCGCTTTGGACACGGCTGCCAGATTGCGCGCCGAAGTGCCTGACGAGGTGGTGCAAGTTTATCCCGATCTGTTTGAAACTTTCGTGGCGTCCCGCCCGCATGTGTTGATCCGATTTGGTATGTGGGACGACATCCTGAAGGATCCTTTGCCAACAGATACAACGCTTTACGCGGTCACACAGGCGTTGATGTTATACGCCCGTGCAGTTGCATTGGCCAATCTTGGACGCGACACCGAAGCGCGCTGCGAGGCTGCTGCCTTTGCAGACGCCTATGCGGCCATACCAGAAGAACGGCGCCTGTTTCAGAATAAGGCCCGGGACGTGCTGGCCGTCGCAGAGTCTATGATGTGGGGAGAAATTACGTTTAAATCCGGTGACTTAAAGACTGGTCTTGATCATCTGCGGCGTGCGGTCACCTTAGAAGATGGCCTGCTTTACGAAGAACCGTGGGCGTGGCCGCAACCCACACGGCATGCGCTTGGGGCTTTGCTGATGGACGCCGGTGAGTACGAAGAGGCCGAGGCTGTGTATCGTGCAGATTTGGGGCTGGATGCGTCGTTACCTCGTCCATGCCAACACCCCAGAAACGTTTGGGCACTGCATGGATTGGACGAATGTTTAAGCCGGCGTGGCGAAACCATGGAACGGCCCCATATCCAAGCTCTTTTAGCACAAGCTCAGGCGCGTGCAGATGTGGCGATCCGCGCAAGCTGTTTGTGCAGAAAAACCGCTGATTAAATCGCAGTCATCATCACACTACCGCCCGCGGCACCAACAGCCGCCAGAGAAAAACTCATGATTTTCATGGATTTGCGTCCGCGCAAGATACTGAATACAGCCAAAACCAAACAGGCGCTTAAAATCGCTGCCGCTGACCCGATCAAAGGTTCGGACGTGCCAATTTCAAGCAGCATTTCGGGTGGATAGGCCAGCAGTTCGTTCAGACCCACTTGTGATTTGAGAATATGCAAAGCCCAGACCCCAACAAGCGCGCCAAACAGCGCCAAGACAATGGATCCCCGAGACTGGCCTGTCACGGCTTCCTTGGCCTCTGTGACGTCTCCAACGCCTGCGATTAGTTCCGCTGGACCACCTACGCGCCCACGCGCTTCGATCCGCTTTAGGCGGTCACTGAACCGTTGATCACTCATACTATACCCGTATTCAAACACTCATATGTCCCCTTCATTAGGTCTCAACCCAAGCAAAACAAAGGCATATCTGGCGCTAAAATATGGCGAGTTAAGCCTCTGACTTTGGTAATGAATACACCCCTTCAGGAAGGTTTAAGGCAGCCCCCAAATCACGGACTTGGTTCAAAGACAGGGTTATGCGCAACACGGAATCGGTGCGAGGGTCAAACTGTTCGACAACCACACAATCCTGAAAGGCTTGCACGATCACGTCTTCTTGCAAATGCTTTGCCCCTTCATCAACCAAAGTCACCACACTTGCGTCAAATTCATGTTCTATCGAAAACATGTCGGCTCCTTTTCTGGTCGCGATTGCTTGCGCATTATGTGCACGACCCCGTGAGGGGGCTGGCAGTGGCGCGTGTCCATGGTAAGCTGACATAGCGAGAGGGTTTGTAAAGGAGAAGCGCATGTTGCGTATTCCATCTCTGCTTGGCGTTGTGATGATGACGCTGGTGGCTTGTGACGAAATCGTGCTGGATCAACCGGCACCTCAACCAACGGCGCAACCACAGCAGCAAGCGTCGGGCACACGGTTGTCCCCCTCGCAGGCAGCGCGTGCCTTTGTTGACGTTAAACGCCGCGTGGAACCTGTCGCAGAACGCGAATGTCGCGCGCGCACGTCCGGCAACAACTGCGATTTCAGGATCGTTGTGGATGATCGCCCCAACCAGCCCCCAAACGCCTATCAAACATTGGACAAAAACGGGCGTCCGATCATTGCGTTCACGGTCAGCTTGATCGCGCGGGCCCGGAATGCCGATGAGCTTGCCTTTGTCATGGGTCACGAAGCGGCCCACCACATTCGGGGCCATATCGCCCGCCAACAACAGAACGCACAAGCTGGCGCTGTTATCTTTGCGGGTCTGGCCACATTAACGGGTGGCGATCCCACTGCAGTGCAAAATGCTTTGGAGCTAGGCGCTCAGGTTGGTGCGCGCACCTATTCCAAAGATTTTGAGCTGGAAGCAGACGAATTGGGCACCATTCTCACCATTCAATCGGGGTATGATCCCATTCGCGGTGCTCAATTTTTTACGCGAATCCCGGATCCCGGAGATCGCTTTCTTGGCACCCATCCGCCCAACGCGAAACGCATTGAAATTGTCCGTCAAACAGCGGCCCGTTTCTAAGCGACAGCGCATTTCCTTTGGTTACAATGCAGCAGGAATTGTCCGGTTAACACTATGAAAAAACTCGGACAGATCCTGACTGACAAAGGTTCCAAATATGCGGTGTCGGGTGGCGTGGTGCAGTCCCGTGCCGAGATCGACGCGTTTATGAAAGTGCTTAAGACAGACCGGTCTTATGCCAAAGCCACACATAACACATGGGGCGCGATCCTGTCAGATGGTGGTCCGATCAAAGCGGATGACGGGGAAAGTGGTGCAGGCATGGTGATCCTGCGCATTTTGGAACGCGAACAAATCTTTGATCAACTGATCGTCGTAACGCGTTGGTACGGGGGCAAAAAACTGGGCGGGGATCGTTTTCGCCACGTCCAAACCTGTGTTGCCGCCTATGTGGATGTATTGCGAGGCTAAGCGGGCATAAGTTTCAGCAGAACGGCGCGGGTCACTACCCGTATTCTCAAAATTTCAGTCAGAAACTGGCAAAAGTCTGCGCAGCAATCAGCTACCCCAGATCTTTTTTACATAATTCTTGGTTTCACGAAACGGAGGGACACCGCCGTATTTCTTCACCGCACCCGGGCCTGCGTTGTATGCTGCCAAAGCCAGACGCCAACTCCCAAATTCTTTGTACTGCGTCTTTAGGTAACGCGCGCCACCTTCAAGATTCTGTGCGGGATCATACGGATCAACACCCAGCGCACGCGCAGTCGACGGGATCAGTTGCGCCAATCCAATGGCCCCCGCATGTGATTTT
>CALHST010000338.1 GCA_938038825.1 uncultured Paracoccaceae bacterium
TGAACCCGCACCCGAACCGCGCCCCGGCCCTACCGGAATGTTATGATCCTTGGCCCATTTGATAAAGTCCGCAACGATCAGGAAGTAGCCCGGAAAGCCCATGCCTTCGATAATACCCAGCTCGAAATCGAGCCGTTCCTGGTATTCCTCAACACTCGCCGCATGTGGAATCACAGCCAGACGCGCTTGCAAGCCCTCATTTGCTTGACGGCGCAGTTCCTCGACCTCGTCATCGGCAAATTTCGGCAGGATTGGATCGCGGCGATAGGTCATGAACGCACAACGCTGCGCGATCTCGACCGTATTCTCCAAAGCCTCGGGCAGGTCCGCAAACAGCACGGCCATCTCTTCAGGCGACTTGAAATAGTGCTGCGGTGTCAGGCGACGGCGGTCTTCTTGTTGATCAACATAGGACCCTTCCGCGATGCAAATCAGAGCATCGTGGGCTTCGTACATGTCAGATTTCGGGAAATAGACATCGTTGGTTGCGACCAAAGGCAAGTCCATCGCATAGGCCATCTCGATATGGCCGCGTTCGGTCAGCTGCTGCGCCTCATTGGCGCTGCCATCTTCGCCCGGATGACGCTGCAACTCAACATACAGCCGGTCCGGGAACATGGCTGCCAGCCGCGTCAACAACGCCTCGGCCTTGGGTCGTTGGCTTTGCTGCAACAAGGTGCCAACAGGCCCGTTTGGCCCGCCGGTCAAACAAATGATCCCATCCGAATTGGTCTGCAAGTCCTCCAACGTCACCTGCGGAAGCGCGCCACCTTTGTCCACATACAGGCAAGAGTTCAGCTTCATGAGGTTTTCGTACCCCTTTTCGGATTGCGCCAGCAGCACAACAGGCGCAGGTGGGCGCGGCTGCGCACCCGGTTCGGGCTCATGAAACCGCAGATCCACCTGACATCCGACGATCGGCTGCAGACCCGCGCCCGACATGCCAACCGAAAACTCCAACGCCGCGAACATGTTGTTGGTATCCGTCAATGCCAATGCTGGCATGCCCATGCTGGCGCATAAGGCTGGCAGCTTTTTCAGCCGCAATGCGCCTTCTAGCAAAGAGTATTCAGAATGGGTGCGAAGGTGGATGAATCGGTGTGTGCTGCTCATAGTCGCAGACTAGGCGCATAGCGCCCCAGCGCAATCCGGAAAACATCATCAGGCGCGTTTAAACGCGCCCCTGGCCAACATCTGAATTGGCAAATTTTAAGCAAAAGTGCGTTGTTGGTCCTGCAAACACAGCAAGGGACTTGTCTTTTTGGCGTCTGCATTGTTTGTTGAAAACCGCGCAGTCTCTACGCCGCATCGACACTGCGCCCATGACCAACCTCAGAGTAACGCGGCGAGGCTTACCATGACCATCAAGTTTCTTCTGAATGGAGAGACGGTGGAAACGCAGGTCACAGACCCAACGGTCACCCTGCTGGATTGGCTGCGTGATACGCGCAAGCTCACCGGTACCAAAGAAGGTTGTAACGAAGGCGATTGTGGCGCGTGCTCTGTCATGGTTACGGATGACCTGGGTGTGCGGGCTTTAAACGCATGCATCCTGTTTTTGCCCCAGCTGAACGGCAAGGCCGTGCGCACAGTGGAAGGCATCGCCGCACCCGATGGCACGTTGCATCCGGTCCAAGACGCCATGGTGCGCCATCATGGATCGCAATGCGGGTTCTGCACGCCGGGTTTCATCACCACAATGGCGGCCAATCACCTCAACAACACCACAGATCATGCAACCGCGCTTGCCGGAAATCTCTGCCGTTGCACGGGCTATGCGCCCATCCTGCGTGCGGCAAAGGACGCCGAAGACAAACCCGTCCCTGCCCATTTCAAAACCGACTCGTCTCATCTTTTTGCCAAAAGTATCCCGGGGGAGCCTGCATCGCAGGCGGGGGCAGAGCCCCCAAGCTGGGTCCAGCCAAAAACCGCAGACGCGCTGGCCGATTGGTATACCGCCAACCCAACGGGCACATTGATTGCCGGTGCAACAGACATTGGTCTTTGGGTCACAAAACAACACCGCGACCTGGGCTCCGTTGCCTTCCTGAATGCCTGCGAGGATCTCAAAGGGATCACTGAATCTGAACTGTCCCTGCGCATCGGCGCCATGACGACTCTGGCAGAGCTTGAACCCGTCATGGACCGCCTGCACCCGTCCTTTGGCGACATGATCCGGCGCTATGGCTCTGCCCAAGTGCGCGCAGCGGCGACAGTCGGTGGCAACATTTGCAACGGCTCGCCAATCGGAGATGCCTCCCCCGCCCTAATTGCGCTGGATGCCACATTGCAGCTGCGCTGTGGACCACGAACGCGCACAATCCCAATTGCGGACTTCTTCATTGACTATGGCAAACAGAACCGCGCCGCTGGCGAGTTTCTCGAGGCGATCACAATTCCCAAACAGCCCGACCGTTTGAAGTGTTACAAACTCTCCAAACGTTTTGATCAAGACATCTCTGCTGTTTGCGCCTGCTTTTGGGTTGATGTCGATAGGGCACTTGTGACCAACGCCCGCCTTGCATTTGGGGGCATGGCGGGAACCCCGAAGCGGGCATTCCATGCAGAAGCTGCTTTGATGGGGCAGCCCTTTACCCAAGAAACGCTTGCCGCTGCGATGAAAGCGCTTTCCGACGACTTCACCCCCTTGGATGATATGCGGGCAAGTGCGGCCTATCGCATGGAAGCGGCACAAAATCTGCTGCTGCGCTATTGGCTCGAAGACCAAGGCCACGCAACACAGGTGCGCGCATGAACACCCCCTCACTTTCCACCCCTCATGACTCTGCTGTTTTGCATGTCACCGGGGCTGCGCGCTATGTCGATGACATTCCGACCCCTGCGAACACATTGCATCTGGCCTTTGGATTATCGCGGATCGCCTGTGGGCAGCTAGACCGCCTTGATCTGGACGCGGTCCGCGCGGCCCCCGGCGTTCACACGGTTCTGACGGCGCAAGACCTCAAACGATCTGCTGATTGTTCACCGTCCAATCACGACGAACCTTTGCTGTGCACAGGCGGTATTCACTATGCGGGCCAGCCCCTGTTTCTTGTGATTGCCCAAACGCATGGCCAAGCACGCAGGGCCGCCCAATTGGCCACAATTCACGCAACAGAAGCCACACCCATCCTGACGTTGGAAGACGCGCTTGCCGCCGATACCCGGTTCGAAGATGGCCCGCGCGTTTACGCCAAAGGGGACGTGGAACAGGCGCTAACAGACGCCAAACATCAGATTGACGGTAAAATCGACATGGGCGGCCAAGAGCATTTCTATCTTGAAGGCCAAGCCGCCTTGGTACTGCCGACGGAAGATGGCGGCGCACATGTCCACAGCTCGACCCAGCACCCGACCGAAATTCAGCACAAAGTGGCCGAAGCCTTGGGCGTTGCCATGCATAAAGTGCGCGTGGAAACCCGTCGCATGGGTGGCGGATTTGGCGGCAAAGAAAGCCAAGGCAACCATCTTGCCATCGCATGTGCCGTGGCAGCAGAGGCCACGGGGCGCCC
>CALHST010000339.1 GCA_938038825.1 uncultured Paracoccaceae bacterium
CGGCACCCGGTATATGGGCGAATACATCATCGACAATGCCAAAGCCGAAGCGATGAAGGTTCCCTTTCTGCGGGATCTGTTGATGAGCGACAGCATTCACATCGGCTCTAACATATCGTTTGAAAACCTGTCCCCGGTGTCTACCTATCTTGGCAAACCCGGAGATCCCGAACGCGGCGGCTTGCCAATCGAAGAATACCAACGCCGTCAGGATCAGTTCTGCACAGCTGAAATTGCAGCACTGTCAGACACGCGATACTTTATTGATCGCGCCGAACGTCTTTACGGGTATCCGAACTTTGTGTGCGATACGGGCGGATCCATCTGTGAATGGGTCAATCCTGATGATCCTGCAGACCCGCTTCTGACGGCGCTGTCTGAAAGCGCGTTAATGGTCTGGATCCAAGGGTCAAAGAACCACACCCAAGAACTGATCCGCCGCTTTGATCGCGCCCCCAAACCGATGGCCTATCAGCCTGCATTCTTGCTGAAAAGCTGGACAGACTATCTGGCCGAGACCGGGGTCGCACCAAACAAAGTCGACCCAGACAGTTTTATCCGCTGGACCTATGCCAAAGCATTGGCACACCGCCAACCCCGTTACGAAGCCATGGCAAAATGGGGCATTACAGTCACTGCAGACGAGGTTGCATCACTGAAATCTGAAGAGCATTTCATTGATCTTGTTGCAACAGCCCTTGAGCGTCGCGCATCAACACCTTAGGTCTGCAAAGCCGGATACTCTGCCAGACTTGATGCCACATACCATGCCATACATCCTGCCATACGGTTGAAAATCAATTTATGCCTATCAAATTACCCGCCTCCCTTCCCGCTTATGACGTTCTCAAGACCGAGGGCGTTATGGTTGTGGACGAAGACACGGCTTCGCGTCAGGACATTCGCCCGTTGCGGATTGGACTGCTGAATTTGATGCCCAAAAAGATCCAAACGGAAAACCAGTTTGCCCGTTTGATTGGGGCAACCCCGTTGCAGATCGAACTGTCCTTGATCCGGATGTCCGAACATCAGACCAAGAACACCGCGGCCGAACATATGGAAGAGTTTTACCAAACCTTTCAGGATGTTAAAGACAAGAAATTCGATGGTCTGATCATCACCGGCGCACCGATTGAACATCTGGAATTCGAAGATGTCACCTATTGGGACGAGCTGGTCGAAATCATGAACTGGACCCAGACCCATGTGCATTCCACCTTTGGCGTATGCTGGGGCGCCATGGCCATGCTGCACCACTTCCACCGGGTGCCCAAACATATTCTTCCCGCCAAGCTTTTTGGCGCGTATCGGCATTACAATAAGAATCCATCCAGCCCCTATTTACGCGGCTTTTCAGATGATTGTGTGATCCCCGTCAGCCGGTGGACCGAAGTACGCAGAGAAGAAGTTAATACCACCAACCTGCCGATCTTGCTGGATTCGGACGTCACGGGTCCATGCCTGATTGAGGACCCGACCTACCGTGCTTTGTACATCCTGAACCACCTGGAATATGATAGCGGCACCTTGGGTGAAGAATATGCACGTGATCTGGCACAAAATCAGATTGACGGTGCGGACATAGCCCTTCCTTTCAACTACTTCCCCGATGATGATCCAAAGTCCACGCCGCCAAACCGCTGGCGCAGCCACGCCCATCTTCTGTATGGCAATTGGATCAATCAAATATACCAATCAACCCCTTACAACATGGATGAGATCGGTGGTTAGGCGATTGTTCTTACTCCTTCTTTTCACCGTCATTGCCGTCGCAATCATCAATTTGACTGTGGGCGTTCGTGAAAAACAGGCAGAAAACGCGTATCCCGCGACCGGAACGATCATCGAACTGGATGGTGTGAAAATCCATGCAGAACAATTTGGCGACGGTCCCGATCTTGTTTTGATCCATGGCGCATCGGGCAACACGCGTGAATTCACCTTTTCATTGGTGGACAAACTCAGCGATCGCTATCGCGTCACAGTTGTTGATCGCCCCGGGCTTGGCTGGTCCACGCAACCCGAAGGTTTTGGTGGGGTGTGGAGTTCAGAAGGCGAAAGCCCGCGTCTGCAGGCTTTGGTGCTGAAACAGGCCACAGATCAACTTGGCGTCACAAACCCTTTGGTGTTGGGGCATTCGATGGGCGGCGCTGTTGCGATGGCTTGGGCGTTAGAACATGATGACACAGCCGGTTTGATTATGGTGTCAGCTGTGTCCCATGTCTGGGAAGGCCAACTTGATCTGCTGTATCGCGTGAATTCAAACCCGTTTGGCAGCGCGCTATTTGTACCAATCTTGTCTGCATTTGTACGAAACACCTATGTAAAAGAGGTGGTTGCCGGGATTTTCGATCCCGACGTTGCGCCCGACGGATACCTGAATCACATTGGACCAGGGCTCACCTTGCGGCGCAAATCCATGCGTGCAAATGCAAAACAAGTGACGAGCGTTCGGGCCCATCTGGCGACTATGGTGAACGAATATCCATCGCTTACGTTGCCTATCGAGGTGCTGCATGGCGATGCAGACACAATTGTTCCGCTCGAAACCCACGCGACGCCTCTCAGCCAGCGGGTTGAAAGCGCAACATTGACGGTCTTGCCGGGTGCCGGGCATATGCCACAGCACACGCATGAAGCTGACGTCATCGCCGCCATTGACCGGGCTGCGGCACGCGCCGGTTTGCGTTAATCGCATTAACATAGCATATTGCACACGAGCAGACCATAAACGAGGAGCCCGACATGGCGCTTCCCTTCGATGGCGCGATCAGCGCTTTTTACAAAGACGACGCCCCCGATGACGTGCGCGACTTGATTGCGCATGGCCAAAAGGGACAGATCCTAAATCCGAAATTCCCATACACAGACCGGTTGTCGCGCAAAGATTACGACAAAACCGTTGCGAAACTGCAGATTGAACTCGTGAAAATGCAAACCTGGGTCAAAGAGACAGGTGCACGGGTTGCCATTGTGTTTGAAGGCCGCGACGCAGCCGGAAAAGGCGGTACAATCAAAAGGTTCCGCGAAAATCTTAATCCACGCGGCGCGCGTGTTGTCGCGTTGTCAAAACCCACAGACACAGAAGCAACGCAATGGTATTTTCAACGCTATATTAACCACTTGCCGAGTGCTGGCGAAATCGTCTTTTTTGATCGGTCTTGGTACAATCGCGGTGTTGTCGAACATGTGTTTGGCTTTTGTGATGACGCTGAACGCGCACTGTTCTTTGATCAGGTCACTAAATTCGAAGACATGCTGGTAAAAGACGGCACGATCTTGGTGAAATTCTGGTTGAACGTCGGGCGTGCGGAACAGTTGAAACGGTTCATGCAACGTGAAGAAGATCCGCTCAAGCAATGGAAACTTTCTTGGATCGACGTCGAAGGTCTTAAGAAATGGGGCCCGTATACCGGCGCGATCGGGGAAACCTTGGATCGCTCGCACACGGATGCCGCTCCATGGACCATCATCCGAACCGATGACAAGCGGCGGGCGCGATTGGCCGCCATACAGCACGTGCTGAGCCAACTCGACTATGACCGCAAGAACGCCAAAGCCGCGTCGCTGCCGGATCCATTAATCTGCGGTGGCCCGGACATCTGGCATGCCTAAACGCGGTTACCACCACGGCAACCTTAAAACAGCTCTCTTGGATGCGGCGCTCAGGCTCATCGAAGAAAAGGGCCCGACCGGCTTTACCTTGTCGCAAGCGGCCAAAGAGGCTGGCGTGACGCCTGCTGCCGTCTATCGGCATTACCAAGGCCGCGAAGATCTGATCGCTGAAGCCGCGTTGCAGGGATACGATATATTTGCCGATTTGATGGAACATGCCTACCAATCGGGACAACCGTCTGCCTTGGCCGCGTTTGAGGCCACAGGGCGCGCATATTTGGCCTTTGCGCGTAAGTTTCCCGGTCATTATATCGCGATGTTCGAAAGCGGGATTTCGATCAACCGAACACCAGAGCTTGCGCAGGCGGCCAATCGAGCCAACGGCGTCTTGGAACGCGCTGCCAGCGATTTGTCACAACACATACCAGAAGACAAGCGCCCCCCCGCCTCTATGTTTTCGGCCCATATCTGGGCGATGAGTCACGGTGTGGTCGAACTCTTTGCACGCAACTCACCCGGACGGGCATCGCCCTTCCCTCCGGAGGACCTGCTTGAGTCGGGAATCGGTGTTTATCTTCGTGGGCTTGGTCTAATTTCGCCGGACGAATAAATTTTTTAACGAAATTTCCACCAGTTAGGGAATAAGCACGACTTATTCGTGTTTTCTTACAGTTCGCGATAAATTGTGTTGTTCGGATCACGAAAGATACCTTTATCGTAGGATACCACTCAGTATTCGGGGCACACATGACAATACTTGCAACGCTAGATCAGAAAGCGAGCCATTTCTGCCGACGCCGCAATTGGCGCCGCAAGGCGCGCAGAATGCAATCAGAACTTAATCAAGCGTACCGAGGTATTGGCAACCGAAGTGTGTCGCAAATCCACAAACTTCTGCAAATGTTGCGGCCCCATCAAACGGGACATCCGTTGATACGCATCGGCCCTGATTATGATGGC
>CALHST010000340.1 GCA_938038825.1 uncultured Paracoccaceae bacterium
TTCTATGACCGCAAAGATGAATGGTACGACGCCGCCGAACAGGTGTGGGGCGGGCACAGATTGGTGATGTGGCATGTGCCAATTGGGCATATTCCAACTATCCTTGAGGCCGTGACCCGGTTAAAACACCTGACAGAACACGGCGACACGGATGTCGCATTTGGCTGGGCGTATCTGAAAAACGCACAGCTTTGGAAAACTAAAAACTGCGATACAGCAGCGGAGTAAGAACATGGACGGGTTAGAGCTTTATTCACACGCATTGGCGTCCCTCTCAGGGTTTGCCCTGTTGATGTTGGTTTTGGGGGCTTTGTCGACGACGGGTCGGTCTGCGGACAACCGCTGCGACTGTGGGCAAGTCAAACGCAACTATTCGGATCCGGCCTATCGTCGAGGGCGGGCGTTTGCGAATGCCATTGAAATCGCAGGTCCGTTTGCGATGGCGACACTTGCGGCAATCCTGACCGGGTCCAGCCCGTTTTTGGTCAACGTGTTTGCCAGTGTTTTCCTGCTGGCCCGCATTGCGATGGCTTATGTGCATATTGCAACTGAAATTCAGCCGCTGCGGTCTGCATTTTGGGCGCTTGGAACACTTTGCGTTGCCGCGCTTGCAGTCACAGGAATAATAGGAGCGTTCTGATGCGTCGATTGGGTTTGTGCATTGCGCTTTTAGGCACCGTTGCGGCGTGTGACCTTGGTAAAGATCGTCCTGAATTTGACGGCCAGACGTTCCGTGCGTCGCTGTCCAAAAAGGGTGAGACCAAGGCGCATTTTTCGGTCAGTGTGAAACCTGTGAGTGCATCATTGCAGGGAGCAATCGAAGCAGGGCGGTTTGAGGCCACAAAGTTTTGTGTCACGAACTTTGGTACCTCTGATGTGGTCTGGGACGTCAGCCCTGACCAGGACCCGGAAACCCTTGTGATCGACAATGACACTGTGACGTTTGTCGGCGTTTGTGACGAATGATTTTTGCCAGGAAGTTATCGTTAACGGGTTGCCCAATGGGGCTGTGTTATTGCATATCAACGGTGCGGACTCCCACGTGTGGAACACTGGGCGCATTGTGCGTTCGGTGATCTGACAAAATAAAGGCCTTCCCATGCGTGCAGTAACATTTTCCCTGATTTTTTCCTTGGCCGCGACAGGGGCTTTTGCGAAACCTTCGCTTCGCTCTGTTGACGTTGTTGAAGACGGTCTGTTCACGATTGCCGTGGCTGACAAACTTCGCAAAGAATGTGACGGGCTGGCGGGAAAAATTCTTAAAGCCTTAAGCCAATTGAGCGATCTTCAAGACTATGCGTCATCGCTTGGTTATTCAGATGCCGAGATAAAGGCCTATGTCGACAGCGATGCGGAAAAAAACCGCATGAAAGCCAAGCGAGACGCATATTTGATCAAACAAGGGGTTGTGAAATCCGACCCCGCGACGTACTGCGCAGCAGGGCGCGCAGAAATCCAGAAATCCAGCCGGATCGGGGCGCTTTTGCGCGCGCGGTAGCCCAGGCAAAAAGTCGGAGGCAAAACGACAAACATGAGCGATCTGCGGAAGATAAACATCGACGGTCAAGAGATCGAGGTCGATGGCGCGATGACCCTCATTCAAGCGTGTGAAGTGGCCGGGATCGAAATCCCGCGTTTTTGCTATCATGAACGTTTGTCCATTGCCGGGAATTGCCGGATGTGTCTGGTCGAAGTGGTCGGGGGCCCGCCAAAGCCTGCGGCCTCTTGCGCGATGCAAGTGCGCGATTTGCGCCCGGGGCCCGAAGGGCAGGCGCCTCAGGTTAAAACGAATTCACCGATGGTGAAAAAGGCCCGCGAAGGGGTCATGGAATTTCTGTTGATCAACCACCCGCTGGATTGCCCGATTTGCGATCAGGGCGGTGAGTGTGATTTGCAAGACCAAGCGATGGCTTACGGCGTGGACTTTTCGCGCTTTCAGGAAGCCAAACGTGCGGTTGATGATTTGGATCTGGGTCCGTTGGTTGAAACCCACATGACACGCTGCATTTCCTGCACGCGTTGTGTCCGGTTCACGACCGAGGTCGCGGGCATCACGCAAATGGGCCAAACCGGTCGCGGTGAAGATTCCGAGATTACCGCGTATTTGGGTGAAACGCTTGATTCCAACATGCAGGGCAACATCATTGATTTGTGCCCCGTGGGTGCGTTGGTGTCCAAGCCTTACGCATTTACAGCCCGTCCCTGGGAATTGACCAAAACGGAAAGCATTGACGTGATGGATGCACTTGGTGCCAACATCCGGGTGGATACAAAAGGGCGCGAAGTGATGCGCTTTTTGCCGCGCAACCATGATGGCGTGAACGAAGAGTGGATTTCCGACAAAACACGGTTTGTGTGGGATGGTCTGCGCCGTCAGCGGTTGGACAAACCTTACATCCGCGAAAACGGCAAGTTGCGTCCAGCAAGCTGGCCCGAGGCGTTGGGTGTGGCGGCGGCAAAAGTCAAAGGGGCCTCAAATCTTGTGGGGCTTGTTGGTGATCTTGCGTCAACCGAAGCGGCCTATAGCCTTAAGCAATTGGTCGAAGGCGCGGGCGGTGTGGTGGAATGCCGAACGGATGGCGCGAAGTTGCCAGCCGGAAACCGGTCTGCTTATGTGGGCAACGCTACCATCGAAGATATCGACTCGGCTGAGATGATCCTGTTGATCGGGACCAACCCACGTGATGAATCTCCGGTATTGAATGCCCGTTTGCGCAAAGCCTGGACACAAGGCGCGCGTATTGCGGTGATTGGCGAAGCGGTTGATCTGAGCTTTCCGTATGTTCATTTGGGGACAGATCGGGCAGCG
>CALHST010000341.1 GCA_938038825.1 uncultured Paracoccaceae bacterium
CCCGCGAATTGGCCCAGCTCAAATCCGAACACCAGCTGGATCGCAAGGGACGCCGCAGGGATCGCAATCGACAGCCCCAAGAACCACGCACTAAAGCGCCAGTAGCCAATTTTGTAACCTTCGGTCATGTGATCCCCCGTGCTTCATCCATAAGTCGGCGCATTTCCAGCATCGCCGGTTCCAGCCCGCGAAAGATCGCCTCGCCAATCAAAAAATGCCCGATGTTCAGCTCAACCGGCTCAGGAAATGCCGCGACAGGTTGCACGGTTTCATAGGTCAGACCGTGGCCGACATGCACCTCTAGACCCAGACCATGGGCAACTGCGCTCATCTCGCGCAGAGCGGCCAATTCGCGGTCACGGTCCTCGAACCGCCCCTCGTGATGGGCGTCGCAATAGGCACCGGAATGAAGTTCAACAACTTGCGCACCGATGCGGTGGGCCGCTTCGATCTGGCGCAGGTCTGCGGCGATAAAGATCGACACACGACACCCCGCGTCGCGCAATGGCGCGATAAAATGCGCCAGCTTGTTTTCTTCGCGCGCAACTTCTAGCCCACCTTCGGTTGTGCGTTCTTCCCGCTTTTCCGGCACGATACAAACCGCGTGGGGTTTGTGGCGCAGTGCGATGGCTTGCATTTCGTCCGTCGCGGCCATTTCAAAGTTCAGCGGAATAGTCAAAATTTCCATCAGCCCTTCGATATCGGCATCCGAGATATGGCGGCGATCTTCGCGCAGATGCGCGGTAATGCCGTCGGCGCCGCACTCTTGGGCGATGCGTGCAGCGCGCAACGGATCAGGCGTGTCGCCACCACGCGCATTGCGCACCGTTGCCACGTGGTCGATGTTGACGCCAAGGCGCAGTTTACCGGAATAGGTCATAGTGATCCCTCAGTTCGTGTCACGGCAGTCTAATCAGATTGGCAGACACGGGGAAAGCCAAGTAGCCAAGAGAATTGTACCGACACAAGACCGGAGCGTTTCTACCGTCATTGCCTGATGCAATCCCGCCTAAAAACCGCGCGCCATAGTCATAATCGGGGAACCGCGTGCCTTAACCTTGATCCTCGGCCTGACGCTTGGCGTCCGCTTTGGCTGCGGCCTTGGCTTTGAGTGCCTCGAACTTTGCTTTGATCACCCCTTTGCGGCGATGTTGATACGCACGGATCAGCGGCACACTGACGTAATAAACGACAGTCGCTGCTACAATGCCCGGAATAATACCACCCACCAGATAGGGGTAAAACACCTCGTCAAAGAACACGGACAACCCGCGCCAGTCGGTCGGCTTGCCAGTTAAAACAGCCATCATGTTGTGCCACAGATCCGCCGCAGCGTCCCAAAACTTGCCTGCAAAGGAACGGTGCGCGCCTTCTTCCATTTCCGTGCCAAGCAGCCAATGGCCCGTTTTAAGCGCCGACAGTCCAATCGGAAAATATGTCAGCGGATTGCCAAAGAACGTGCCCATCAAAGCCGCAAAGATATTGCCACGCATCACCCGCGCCGTCACCGCCGCCACAATAAAATGCATGCCATAAAACGGTGTAAATGCTGCAAAAACACCAGCCCACATGCCACGTGCAATACGTTCAGGGCTGTCGGGCAAACGGCGCAAGCGGTGGCGTACATAGTGAAACGCACGCGCCCATCCGCCACGCGGCCAAATGAATTCGACCATCGCACGCAAATATGTTTTTGGATCGCGGCGTTTAAAAATCAACGCTTAGTCCTTTTTGCCCATACGCAGTTGCGTGCCATTTCAAGTGTTACCCGATTGCGTGCCGTCCGGTTCAGACGTCGACGTATCCCTGTAACGTTCGATGGTTGCAACTTCGTTTTCTGCCTCAAGAACGCGCGTCACCGTATGCAAGTGGGCAGCGTCCCGTAATTCCACATAGATCAGCAAACGGTAAAAGTCAGGTTTGCGATCCAAAAAGATTAAATCTGAGATATTTGCGCCTGTCTCACCGATAGAGGTACAAATGCGCCCTAATACACCGGAATCATTACCGATTGTGACGTCCAATGTGGCTGTATAAACAGCCGGATGACTGCCTTCGTGCCAGCGCAGATCAATCCAACGTTCTGTCTGATCTTCGTATTCCGCCATGCGCGCGCAATCAATGGCATGCACCACAGGTGATTTCCCCCGGAACGTGATGCCTACGATTCGTTCCCCCGGCAGCGGTTGGCAGCATGGCGCACGGTCAAACCCCTGCCCCGGTTTCAAACCAATAACCGCCCGGCTGCGTTCGATTTTTTCGCCCTCGGGTGGGGTTAGTTCGGGATAAACTGCCTGGACAACCTCGCGCCCGGTCAGCTCGGACGAACCCAGCCGCGCCAGCACTTCATCACCGGATGGAATGCGTAATGTCCGCGCCGCTGTATCCAGCACTTTTTCTGTCACCCGTTTGCGCACATTGCCGAATGCTGATCGCGCAAGTTCCCGGCCCAGCTTGATAAACCGGTCCCGGTCCTGTTCGCGCAAAGCCCGGCGGATCGCACTTTTGGCTTTGCCTGTTGTCGCGATATCCAGCCATGTGGCCTGTGGCTGCTGACCCTCTGCAATGATGATCTCAACCGATTGACCGTTCTTCAGTCGCGTCCACAACGGCACCCGCATGTGGTCCACTTTTGCCCCGACACAGGCTGCACCGATCCGCGTGTGGATCGCATAAGCAAAGTCGATTGGCGTGGCCCCACGCGGCAGCTTGATCACATCACCCTTGGGAGAAAAGCAAAAGACCTGATCCGAATACATCTCAAGCTTGACGGCTTCCAGAAACCCTTCGTGATCTTCATCTTCACCGAACTGCTCGGTCAGCTGGCTGATCCACTGGGCGGGGTCCACCGCAAAGGAGTTCTCTTCGCGCTGCCCATCCCGATACGACCAATGCGCCGCAACCCCGGATTCCGCAACTTCGTGCATCTTCATCGTTCGGATCTGCACTTCGACCCGCTTGCCATCACGCCCCAAAACCGTGGTATGGATGGACCGATACCCGTTGGACTTCGGTTGGCTGATGTAATCCTTGAACCGCCCCGGCACAGCCCGCCAGCGTTGGTGAATGGTCCCCAAAGCGCGATAGCAGTCTTCTTCGCAATTCGTCAGCAAGCGAAACCCATAAATATCCGACAAACGGGAAAAGCTTTGATCCTTTTCCTGCATTTTGCGCCAAATCGAATAGGGTTTTTTGGCGCGTCCCCGAATTTCCGCGTCGATGCCCGCCTTATCAAGCTCTTTGATCATATCTTTGGTGATGCGTTGGATCACATCCCCACTGTCCTGCTGCAGTTTCAAAAACCGCCGCATGATCGAAGATCGCCCCTCTGGGTTCAGAACCTTAAAGGACAAATCCTCCAGCTCTTCGCGCATCCATTGCATCCCCATACGCCCCGCCAAGGGCGCATAGATATCCATGGTTTCGCGGGCTTTTTGCACCTGCTTTTCCGCGCGCATCGACTTGATCGTACGCATATTGTGCAACCGATCCGCAAGCTTGACCAAAATCACCCGCAGGTCTTTGGACATCGCCATAAACAGCTTGCGAAAGTTTTCCGCCTGCTTGGTCTCGGCGCTGGACAGTTGTAGATTGGTAAGCTTGGTCACCCCATCCACCAGCCTGGCCACCTCTTCCCCGAAATTCTCGGCGACAGTGCCATAGCTGGCTTTGGTGTCTTCAATGGTGTCGTGCAGCAACGCCGTGATCAGCGTTGCATCATCCAAACGCTGCTCCGTCAGGATCGCGGCCACGGCAACAGGATGCGTGAAATAAGGCTCACCCGAATGACGCAGCTGCCCATCATGCATCGCCGCGCCAAATTCATAGGCCCGGCGGATCAAATCTGTATTCGTCTTGGGATTATAGACGCGAACGAGGTCAACCAGATCGTCTGCGTTCATACTGTCCGCCTTTTGGGACGGCGAGAAGGGTCAGCCTTGGCCCTGCGCCGCCATCAACTGCCGCAACAAAGCTTCTTCGGACATGGCGTCCTCATCCGGCTTGTCGTTATCGGCACCCATCAGAAGCGCCATGGCGTCTTCTTCTGGCTCATCGACTTCGATCTGTGTTTGGTTGCTTTCGATCATCCGTTCGCGCAGTTCTTCCGCGCTTTGAGTCTCATCAGCAATTTCACGCAGCGAAACAACGGGGTTTTTGTCGTTGTCACGGTCCACAGTGATGGCTGCACCTGCGGAAATCTCCCGCGCGCGATGTGCTGCAAGCATGACCAGATCAAACCGGTTCGGAACTTTGTCTACGCAATCTTCGACGGTAACGCGGGCCATAAATGTCTCCAGAGATTCTGTTGTGCGCCAGAAATGCGTATTTAGGCGTGATTTTCTAAGTTATCAAGCGGTTTTACAGACTTTCGATCTGCCAATGGCAAAGCATCATGCATTTGTTTGACACTAAGGCCTGACAGCGGATGAACCCAATCCGGTGCAATATCCATCAACGGAACCAACACAAAGCTGCGATCCTGCACACGCGGGTGCGGCAAAATCATCTGATCCGGTGCCTTTTGGACCTGATCCTCCAGCGGCAAATCCATCCATTGCTGAACAAAACCCGCATCCGGCAGCACCAAGTCGCCAACGGCAATCAAATCCAGATCCAATGTGCGCTGGCCCCACCTTTGTTCGCGCGCGCGCCCAAACTCTGCCTCGACCTCATGAAGAACCGACAGAAACGCAGCCGGGTCCGCCACATCTGACGCCTCAAAAGCTGCATTCACAAAATCAGGACCCGCCCCTGCTGGGAAGCATGGCGTGCTGAAAAATCGGCTGACAGACCGAATCACCACGCCGCGTTCCGACAATCGCGCGACAGCTTCAACCAAGAGTTCCATCACGGTTTCGTGAGCGGTAACTTGGTTGGACCCAAGCGCCACGAGGGCATTTAATGGATTTTGAAGCACACATTCGCTCATTTTGGTGTGATTAGTGTCTTGCTTGAAGTTGAGAAACCCTTAATTTGTACCGACCGGTTCATCTTTTAACCACTCACTCAATAAAACCGGGTGAAGCGGCACTCAAAAAAGGACACGTTAGATGTTTTATAAAGACGAACGGCTTGCGCTGTTCATTGACGGCTCAAATCTTTATGCAGCCGCCAAGTCCTTGGGCTTCGATATTGATTATAAGTTGTTGCGCCAGGAATTCATGCGTCGGGGAAAACTCTTGCGGGCGTTTTATTACACTGCCCTGCTCGAGAACGACGAATACTCGCCCATCCGGCCTTTGGTGGATTGGTTGAATTACAATGGTTTTACCATGGTGACCAAACCAGCCAAAGAATACACGGATAGTATGGGGCGCCGTAAGGTCAAAGGAAATATGGATATCGAACTTGCTGTCGATGCCATGGAATTGGCCCCGCGCGTTGATCATATTGTCTTGTTTTCCGGCGATGGCGATTTCCGCCCCTTGTTAGAAAGCCTGCAACGCCAGGGCGTGCGTGTTTCGGTGGTCTCAACTATCCGCAGCCAACCGCCTATGATCTCTGACGAATTGCGCCGCCAAGCGGACAACTTCATCGAGCTTGACGAATTGCGTGATGTCATTGGGCGCCCCCCGCGTGAGCCCATGCCAGAACGTGAACGCGTTGTGGCTGCTGAAGAATAAACCAATGCGGCACCCGGACACGGCTCTGGGTGCCCAAATTCCTACTTCACGATTTGACCCAATTTTTTAGTGTGCCCGGCGTATTTTGCTTGGCCAGCGACATCCAATTTCTTAGTCTGGCACAACCAAAAAGGCTCAAGAATTGCTTATAGAAAAAGCAAGCACAGTAGAAACAGCAGCCTATGTAGATGACGTCTGGAAGGGCGCGCAGGACACGTTGCGCCAAGAAGGCATTGATTTTGTCATCTATTTATCTGTCGACCAAAACTATAAAAATCCCATCCTTTTTACAAACATTCCCCATATCTATGGCGATATGCCTCCGGAAAATGACCCTTTTCTGGAACATTGCTGTAACAGCTATGCGATCACACCGGTCGGTCCCAGCTTCCTTCCTGATTACAAATACCTCAGTGCTGACGAAAAAGCCTTTATCCAAAAAGCCAGCAAAACTGGATTTTCACGCGGGCTTGGCATCCCAATGCGCCTTGCCGGGTCCGGTCGATTTGGCGGATTTATGTTGGGCACTCGATTGGATCAAGACGCGTTTGACTCCAAGATCATCCCCCGCTCTGAAGAGTTCCGGTTGTTTTGCCTGCTGGTCCATCGCCGATTAGAAGAATTGGCCGACGCCGCGCGCGCAACACACGACAACGACTTCCGGCAATTGCTGATTGCACCACAAGACACTGGTTTGGATGGCCTCTCGCCACGCGAACGCGAAGTCGCCTATCTGATCGCAAGGGGAGTCAGCCGCAAAGAATGTGCCCGGCTTTGTGCCATATCGCCCAACACTGTGTCTGAATATTTGAAGTCCGTTTACAAAAAACTGGACATCAACAACCGTGTCGAATTGGCGCAAACAGTCATGCGCCACCCAGAACACGTATCCCCGGCGGCGCACGTATCGATGCCCTGAAAACAGGGGCTATGTTTAAAATAGCATGTCATCTTTTTGCCAAACCCCACTCACTGAATTTGGCACACTCACCCGTTGATCCTACCCCTCCTGCGACAAAGAGGGGATCCCCCGAAACAGGGGGAATGCTGGACGACACCGTTTGGAATGATTAGCTAGCAAGCATTCACCAATCGGAGAGATCCTGATGACCAAGCCGCCACTCACTTTGTATCTTGCCGCCCCGCGCGGCTTTTGTGCCGGCGTTGATCGCGCCATCAAGATCGTGGAACTGGCGTTGGAAAAGTGGGGCGCACCCGTCTATGTCCGCCATGAAATCGTGCACAACAAATTTGTCGTGGATGGCCTGCGGGACAAAGGCGCGGTCTTTGTCGAAGAATTGGACGAATGCCCTGATGATCGCCCCGTGATCTTTTCGGCCCACGGGGTGCCCAAATCCGTCCCGGCAAGCGCGGCCGCGCGCGAGATGGTGTATGTGGACGCCACCTGCCCTCTTGTCAGCAAAGTCCATATCGAGGCCGCCCGCCACAGCGAAAATGGGCTGCAAATGATCATGATCGGCCATAAGGGCCACCCCGAAACTGTGGGCACAATGGGCCAACTGCCGGATGGTGAAGTCTTGCTGGTCGAAACTGTGGATGACGTGGCCCAAATTTCCGTGCGCGACCCCAACAAGATCGCCTTTGTCACCCAAACAACGTTGTCCGTGGATGACACAGCCGACATCGTCGCCGCCTTGCAGGCGCGCTTCCCCGCCATTGTGGGCCCGCATAAAGAAGACATCTGTTATGCCACCACAAACCGGCAAGAAGCCGTGAAAGCCGCTGCGCCAAAATGTGACGCCATGCTGGTTGTTGGCGCCCCCAATTCGTCAAACTCAAGACGTCTGGTCGAAGTCGCCGCGCGCGCAGGCTGTCACTATTCCCAACTCGTCCAAAACGCCGACGACATTGACTGGCGCGCGCTCCAAGGCATCCGTTCTGTGGGCATCACAGCAGGCGCATCAGCCCCGGAAGTGCTGATCAACCAAGTCATCGACGCCTTCGCCCAACGTTTCGACATGACGCA
>CALHST010000342.1 GCA_938038825.1 uncultured Paracoccaceae bacterium
TCAAATCGGGCCCCGGCCCCGGTGGGCGTGCCTGTCACGATGATGTCGCCGGGCTGCAATGTCATAAAGGTCGAGATATATTCAATCTCGCGCCGGATCGGATGCATCATTCGGGCCAAAACGTCATCCTGACGGATCTCACCATTTACCCGTGTGATAATCCGCGCATCGTCCAACTGTTTGGGATCCGTGAACGGCACAAGCCAAGGCCCCATCGCGGCAGAACGATCCCAGTTCTTGCCTTGTGTGACGTTGAATTTCGCATGGCGCACCCAATCGCGGATCGTGCCTTCGTTGCAGATGGTCACCGCTGCGATGTGATCATAGGCATCAGCCTGCGCAATGCGCCGCCCCGTCTTGCCGATGACCACAGCCACTTCGCCCTCATAATCCAGCGTTTCATTTTCGGGGGGGCGGATCAAAGGTCGGTTGTGGCCTGTAAACCCACTGGCGAACCGGGGAAAGAGGGACATGTATTTTGGCAATTCGCTGCCATCTTTGTATTCCGCGTTTCGGTCTGGAAAGTTCACCCCCACACACAGGATACGCCGTGCGTTGGGCAGCACCATCTCGAAGTCAAATGCGGTATGGGTGACGGCCTTGTCCTTGGCCGCGGCAGTCAATTGCGCCAAACCGCCCCCCGCGATCACGTCCAACAACGTGGGCCACTGGGGAAATTCCGGGCTGAGGGCAATCATGCCCGCATCTGTCGCCGCCCCGTAATAGGTTGCGCCATCTGCAGTATAGGTTGAAAATTTCATCCGGGTCCCTTTCGACCTTAGGGCGCAATAATGGGTGAGGCCGCAAGCTGGGACTCGGTGGGTTCCACCCCCACGAATTTGGCACCGTGTTCAAACCAGCTTTTGGGTGCTGCGGCCCCCCAAAGCGTTTGGCGCTGCGGGTCTTTCAGATTCCATTTGATCGGTTCCAGATCTGGATCCACAGTTTGATAGTCCGAACAGTAAATTTCGATCCGGTGCCCGTCTGGGTCCAGAACATACAAGAAGAACGCGTTCGAAATCCCGTGCCGTCCGGGGCCCCGTTCGATGTTGTCCACGTGGCCCGTTGTGGCCATCAGATCCAGCAGATCAATAATGTTGAGTGGGGTCGGCACCCAAAACGCCACATGGTGCATCCGTGGGCCTGTCCCATTGGTAAAGGCCATGTCATGCACGCCCCCTTTGCGGTGCATCCAAGCCGCCCACAGCTTTTTGCTGACCTCGTCTTCCGTATATTCCGTCACCCGAAACCCAAAGTCGCTGTAAAACGCCACGGATGCGTCCACATCGTTGGAAAAACAATTGAAATGATCAATCCGCAGCGGCTTGACCCCACGATACAGCGCATAGTGCTGATGAATGGGGGCAAGGCGATCCATCTTGTGATAAAATTCCAGCGGAATGCCCATATTGTCGGACGTCAGCAACGTGCGGCCTTGATATGGGCGATCCACCCAATCCGTCGGGCGACCCTTGCCCTGAAAATACGCCTCGGCCTTATCAAGATCCTCGTCATCAAAGGTCTTGAAGCCCATCACCTCGACCGTGCCGGGCATGTCTGACTTTTGCAGGATGATGCAGTGGTGGCCCCGTTCCTCCATCGCGCGCAAATAGACATGGGTGTCGTCTTCATCGGTCACCTGCAGGCCCAAAATTTCGGTATAAAACGCTTTGGACACCGCCAGGTCTTTGACGTTCAAACAGGCATGGGACAGGCGAATGGTGTTGAAGTCAGGATACAGATTTGGCGCAGGAACAGGCATGACAGGATCCTTTTACCGCGCACCAAGGCGCGTGATTTTATGCTGACCGGTGGCAAACCCGATGTGCTTTTGTTCCATATAGAAATCGAACGACCAATCGCCGCCATCCCGTCCAATGCCGCTGGCCTTGACCCCGCCAAACGGCGTGGGCAGATGGCGTACATTTTCGGAGTTCACCCAGATCATTCCAGCCTCTAACTTATCTGTAAAGCGCAATGCGCGGGTCAGATCATTGGTCCAGACATAGCCTGTCAGCCCATAAGGCGTGTCATTGGCGATTTCCAAAGCCTCGTCTTCGGTTGAAAACGGGATCGAGGTCAAAACCGGGCCAAAGATTTCCTCGCGGGCGATCCGCATCTGGTTATTGGCATTGGTGAATAAGGTGGGGCGCACAAAGAATCCCGCGTCCCCCATCGCCTCGCCGCCTGCCGCGATTGTCGCGCCATCTGCGCGGGCAATGTCGAAATAGGACGTGACCTTGTCAAAATGCTCTTGCGTGACCAGCGGGCCAACTTCTGTGGCCGGGTCCAAGGGGTGGCCCACACGAATGGCGTTCACACGCGCGATCAGCTTTTCCTCAAACTCTGCACGGATTGTGTCTTGGATCAACAGACGGGACGAAGACGTGCAGCGTTCCCCATTGATCGAATAGATCATGAAAATCACCGCATCCAAGGCGCGATCCAAATCCGCATCATCAAACACGATCACCGGATTCTTACCGCCAAGCTCCAGATGATTGCGTTTGAGCGTATCGGCACCCTGTTTGGTGATCAGACTGCCGGTGCGGCTTTCCCCGACAAAGGCAATTGCTTTGATCTTGGGATGTTCGCACAGCGCTTTGCCCGCCTCTTCGCCAAACCCGTTGACCATGTTCAAAACACCGGGTGGCAGGCCTGCCTCTTCCGCGATCTCAACCAGCAACCGCGCTGTCACGGGGGAGGCTTCCGCAGGTTTGTGCACCACAGTACATCCCGCCGCCAATGCAGGCGCGATCTTCCATGTGGACAGCATAAAGGGCGTGTTCCACGGGGTAATCACCCCAACAGGGCCAATCGGCACGCGCGACGTGACATTCATCAGCGTGGGGGATTTCAAATGCTGGCCATCGCGCGCCTGCACCACTTGATCTGCGAAATATCGAAAATTCTCGGCGCCGCGCAACGCGGCTTTGGACATGAACTTGAACGCTTGGCCTGTGTCCCAACATTCGCAAAGCGCAATTTCCTCTGCACGCGCTTCGATCCCTTCGGCCACGTTGATCAGGATTTTGCGTCGCTGCGTGGCGGGCATGTCTCGCCAATCGGCAAAGGCGGCATGAGCCGCTTGGGCGGCGGCATCAATGTCTGCCGCCGTTCCATGTGCCACGTCGCAGATTACGCTTTTGTCCACGGGCGAGATTGTCTGAAACACCCCACCTGCCCTTGCAACATCCTGCCCGGCAATGCGGTTCTGAATCCCGTGGCCGCGAAACCGCGCAAGGTATCCGTCCAGCTTTGCGATATTCTCGTCCAGTGCCGTCATGACGTATCCCCCAAGTGGTCCCGGATCGTTCCGGATTTCGGCGACAAGTCCGCATCGATATCGCGCATCTCTGTTGACAGCGCGATCGAGCGCGTCTGCATTGCGGGCCCAAGAAACGCTTTTGCCGCGTCAAAAATTTGGACCAATGCGTCCTTCTTTACATCATCAGCCCGTCCAGCCCGCAGCCGCACCGAAATATCGACAAAGCCGTGTTTGGGATTCCCGTCTGCGATTGCATAATGGTCAACGCGCGTCGCCCTGACCCGAATGCCTGGCATTGGAAAGGTCTCAATCCCCGCCATCGTTGCCCGGATCGTTTCGCACAGCGCGCCCATATCCACAGCCTGGTCCAGATTGGCAGAATAGTCGATATGGACATGCGGCATGCTATTTCCTTAACATGTTAATTGTTGCGAAATTAAATAACTGCTACTTGTATTGTCAAGCCCAACTGGGCAGCACAGACAGCATAGCCCAAGGAACCCGAACAGCCTATGACCCGATCCATGCCATCCACATCGCGGTCCCTGCCTATTGCTTTGATCCGGGCACGCGAAGGCGTCATGCAGCCCATTCGCGAGATGCTGTCAAAGACCGGGATCACGGAACAACAATGGCGGGTTCTGCGCGTGCTGGCCGAATACGGGCCGTTGGACACAACCACCTTGGCGGATCGGGCATCGTTGCTGTTCCCCAGCCTGACACGCATCGCAACCACGATGCGCAACAAAGGGCTGATCACCCAAACACGGGACGAAACAGACCGCAGGCGCCAGTTTATTGCCATCACCCCAGAGGGACAAAAGATCATCGACGATCACGCAGAGCAAGCGGCGAAAATCGTTGCGGGTTTCCGCGCCAAGCTTGGCGATGATCACTATGAAACGCTGTTGGATTTATTGGGCCAGCTTGATCCCGGCTCGCGGGAATAAGTCACATATGCTTGCCATCATTTCGCATATTAGGTCCACGGCCCGCATACAGGATACCGCATCATGAAAGACTCTAACTTCCTGAAAGAACACAACGCGCGTTTGATGTGGCACCCCATGACATCCCCGCAGGACAGCATCGACAATCCGCCAAAGATCATCACCGATGCGGACGGGGTCCACGTGACAGATGTGGACGGTCACCGCGTTGTTGATGGTGTCGGTGGGCTTTGGAACGTGAACCTTGGGTATTCCTGCCAACCGGTTAAAGACGCCATTGCGGATCAGTTGAACAAATTGCCCTATTACTCCACCTTTCGTGGAACATCGAACGATGCCGCGATTGAGCTGTCTTATGAGCTGGGCCAGTTTTTCGCCAAAGATGGGCTGAGCCGGGCGTTCTTCACCTCGGGCGGGTCCGATTCCGTGGAAACGTCGCTGCGTCTGGCCCGCCAATACCACAAACTGCGTGGCGAACCGGGGCGTACCAAATTCCTAAGCCTGAAAAAGGGCTATCACGGCACACATTTCGGCGGGGCCAGCGTGAACGGGAATGCCAACTTCCGCACCGCTTATGAACCCTTGATGCCCGGCTGTTTCCATATCCCCGCGCCTTATACCTATCGCAACCCGTTCAACGAAACGGATCCTGAGACTTTGGCGCAACTCTGTGCAGCCGCGTTAGAAGACGAAATTGCCTTTCAGGGCGCAAACACTATTGCTGCGATGATCATGGAACCCATTCTGGGTGCCGGCGGGGTGATCCCCCCGCACAAGTCCTTTGCGCCCATGGTCGCCGAGATCTGCGCACGCAACGGAATTTTGCTGATCACAGACGAGGTCATCACCGCCTATGGCCGCACGGGTGCGTGGTCCGGTGCCCGGCTGTGGGGCATTCAGCCCGATATGATGGCCACCGCAAAGGCGATCACCAATGGATACTTCCCATTTGGCGCCGTCATGTTGGGTCAAAAGATGATCGACGTGTTTGAAAACAATCCAGATGCCAAGATTGGCCACGGCTATACCTATTCCGGTCATCCGGTTGGGGCCGCTGCGGCTTTGGCTTGCCTGGCCGAGACCCAACGTCTGAATGTCATTGAAAACGCTGCCGCCCGCGGCACCCAGCTTTATGATGGCTGCAAAGCGCTGCAAGACAAGTATGACATTATCGGGGACGTGCGCGGGGGGCATGGCCTGATGACCGCCATCGAAATGGTCAGTGACCGCGCAACCAAAAAGCCGATTGATGCGCACACCGCCTCGGTCATTTACGAAACGGCCTATGACAACGGGGCAATCGTGCGGGTATCTGGCCCAAACCTGATCCTGTCCCCGTCTCTGGTTTTGACAGAGCAGGACGCCAGCACACTCTTGTCTGCCCTCGACGCAGGCTTTGCGGCCATATGACCCGCAGTACCGAACACCTGATCAAAGACCGCGCCCGCATGATGGGCCCGAATGTATCCACCTTTTATGATGACCCAGTGCACATCGTTAAAGGGGATGGTGTTTGGCTGTGGGACGCGCAGGGGCGCAAATACCTCGACTGCTACAACAACGTGCCCCATGTCGGGCATTGCAACACGCGGGTGGTCGAGGCGATCACCCGTCAGGCGTCCACATTGAACACCCACACCCGGTATCTGCATGACATGGTGTTGGACTATATCGAACGACTGACCGGCACCATGCACCCCACGCTCGACTCGGCCATCATGACCTGCACCGGGTCCGAAGCCAACGACATCGCGCTGCGCATGGCCGAAGGCATGACCGGCAAACGCGGGATCATCGCAACTGACGCCACGTATCATGGAAACACCACTTTGGTGAGCCATCTTAGCCGGTCCAACATTCCCAACGTCGGGTTTGGACTTGAGCAATATTTTCGCTTTGTCACCGCCCCGGACAGTTACAGAACCCCGGATCCCGACGGCACAATGTTCGCAAATCATGTTGCCGCGCAAATCGACGCGCTGGAAAGAGACGGAACAGGGTTCGCCGCCCTTGTTGTCTGTCCCTATTTCCTGAACGAGGGTTTCCCCGACAATGCTGACGGATGGCTAAAACCCACAGCCGACATCGTGCGCAAAGCCGGTGGGTTGCTGATTTGTGACGAGGTTCAATCCGGTTTCGGCCGGACAGGCACGCATTTCTGGGCTCATGAAAAGATGGGCGTTGTGCCGGATGTCGTTGTTTTGGGAAAACCCATGGCAAATGGCCATCCTGTCGGCGCTGTTGTCACCAACCATGGCATCCTTGGCAAGTTTCGCACGGGCTATCGGTATTTCAACACGTTTGGTGGAAACCCTGTGTCTTGCGCTGCGGCAATGGCTGTGCTCGACGAGATTGCCGAACAAGACCTTGTCACCAACGCCAACACAGTCGGGCAATACGCGCAAATCCGCATGAACGCACTGAAAGACAAACATTCTCTTATTGGCGATGTGCGCGGATCAGGTTTGGTATTTGGTGCTGAAATGGTCACAGATCGCGCCACCAAAGAGCCGGCAAGCACCCTCACCAACAATATCGTCAATGCGATGCGGGACCACGGCGTTCTTCTGTCGAATCTAGGACGGCATAAGAACACATTGAAGATCCGCCCACCCATGCCATTTACACTCGAACACGCAGATCTTCTGTTCGACACGCTCGATGCTGTCCTGGAAGATATGCCCCCTGCCCCGTGACCAGCGCAATTGACTCGGCGTTGTCCCTGTGGGGCCTAGAGAATGCCGAAGTGAAGTTCATCGCAGCGCGTGAAAACACCGTTTTCAAACTCTCCTTGGGCAATCAAAGCTACGCCCTGCGTCTGCATCGGCAAGGGTATCGCACAGACTGCGAACTTCAATCAGAACTGGATTGGATGCACGCCGTAAGCAAAGGTGGGATATCAGTTCCCACCCCGGTTCTATCAAAAACAGGGGCTTATCTTCACACAGTCGACGATATTCAAGTTGATGTGCTGTCATGGCAGCCCGGAACGCCTGTTGCGGACACCCTAAGCACCATGTCTTCACAGTTTCGATTGGAATTTTTCGGCGCTTTAGGGCAAACGATGGCCAAGTTGCACAC
>CALHST010000343.1 GCA_938038825.1 uncultured Paracoccaceae bacterium
TTGATTCACTTATGTCTTAAGGAGAGACGCCATGCATGATATCAAAGCGATCCGGGAAAACCCTGCAGCTTTTGATTCCGCTTTGTCGCGGTTGGGGCATGAGGCTGTGTCCTCCTCTCTTTTGGCGATGGACGAGGCGCGGCGGGCCAAGATTTTGGCGGCGGAAACCGCGCAGGCGGATCAGAAGAAAGCGGCCAAGGATGTGGGTGCTGCGAAGGCATCGGGTGACGAGGCCGAATTTGAGCGGTTGCGCGCGCTGGTCGGCGAGAAGAAGGCCGAAGTGGCTGCGATGCAGGCCGAGGCAAAGGCCTTGGACGAAGAGCTGCGTATGGCGCTGATGGGCATTCCGAACCTGCCCATGGATATTGTGCCCGATGGTGCAGATGAAACGGATAACGTGGAAATTCGCACATGGGGCACGCCGGGCACGTTCGATTTCGCGCCCAAAGAGCATTTTGAATTGGCAGCCGTGCAGTCGGGCATGGATTTTGAGACAGCAGCGAAGCTGTCAGGCTCTCGGTTTGTGTTGCTGCGGGGTGCTGTGGCGCGGCTGCATCGGGCGTTGGCACAGTTCATGCTGGATTTGCATGTGACAGAACACGGTCTGGAAGAAACGATCACGCCGATTCTGGTACGCGATGAGGCGATGTATGGCACCAACCAATTGCCGAAATTTGCGGAAGATTCCTATCAGACGACCAATGGATGGTGGTTGATTCCAACATCCGAGGTGACGTTGACAAATACGGCCTCTGGAGAAATTTGGGACGAAGCCACCCTGCCCCGACGCATGTGTGCGCACACCCAATGTTTCCGGTCAGAAGCTGGGTCAGCGGGCAAAGACACATCGGGCATGTTGCGACAGCACCAGTTCGAAAAGGTCGAAATGGTGTCCATTACACATCCCGACAGATCCATGGAAGAACATGATCGCATGACACGCTGTGCAGAAACGGTGTTGGAACGGCTTGAATTGGCGTATCGCACCGTGATCCTGTGTACGGGGGATTTGGGTTTTGGAGCCAAGAAGACCCATGACATCGAAGTGTGGCTGCCCGGACAAAATGCCTATCGCGAGATTTCGTCTGTTTCGGTTTGCGGCGACTTTCAGGCGCGGCGGATGACAGCGCGGTTCAAGCCTGCTGGCGGCGGCAAGCCAGAGTTCGTGCATACGCTGAACGGCTCGGGTGTGGCGGTGGGTCGCTGCCTGATTGCGGTGCTGGAAAATGGCCAGCGTGCGGATGGGTCTGTGGACTTGCCAAAGGCGTTACAGGGTTATTTGGGTGGGAAAACCCAAATTTCTGCAGATGGCGTGTTGGTGTAGGTCTTTGATAAAGGCCCGCTGATGCGGACGCGACTCTGATACAACGCGGCGGTGCCGCGTTGTATATGCATGAGGGGGCGTTGCCCCCTCACACTCCCCCAGGATATTTTTGGCAAAAAGAAATCAGGATGACGTATTTGTCAGGGATTTCGGGCGGTAGTCGCTGCGTTCGCGCATGCGCCGGGTTACGCTGGGATGGATATGATGCGCTTTGTCCGGTGTTGGCCCTTGGCGCCACGCCATCAAGGGGGAGACCTTGGGCGTGATTTCGTCGGCGTCGACAAGAGCGTTTTCACGCGATGGCGGGAAGATGACACTGCTGTCAAGAACAAGACGACCAGCCCCGCCCAAGACCCACATCAACGGAATGGCCGCCAAAGGTTGCGCAAGTCCTGACCCGCCAACAATCCCGTGATTGCCGATAAACCATTGCTGTTGGTAAGCGCGCAAGGGGTTCGTATCGTCCCCTTTGTTCAGTCCTTTTTCGCCATCAAGATTGTCCCACAGAGCCGGTTTGTAAAACACGCGACGCTCGTCGACGGCAACGGCGTGGCGGGCAGAGCGCACCAAAGAGCTGAGCTGCATATCGTGGAATTTGTACCGCCGGTTCCAAAACATCGCGACAGGTCCAAGGATGGCCAAAGGCAATCCGCGCGCGCCGACCGTATCCCAAATCCCCAGATAGGCGATCTTGACGATTTCCGAGGAGTCGGCGCGTTTCTCCAGATCTTTTGTACTGGTCGCAAATTGCGGGGATAAGGTGCGTCGTTCCGCCCAGATATGGTCTGTATCAGGCGCGTTCTGCGGGCCCTTTTTGCGGTAAAGTTCAAACGCAGCATTAATACCTGCAGGGGTGGTGTCTTTCACAATCCCGCATTTGCGGATCATCCCCGCAACAGAACGCGCGGTGAACGCCCCCCTTGAGAACCCAAACAAGTAAATTTCATCACCCGAGCGATAATTTTCGGCGATGAACTGATAGGCTTCTTTCACTTTGGTATCGAGCCCCCAGCCAAACGCACCGCCGCCATATTTGTTAAACACTTGCCGAAACGGGCTGGAAAAGCGGTTGATGGTTCCGATCCCAGAGAAATACTTCGAGATTTGCCCGTTTTCCGGCATATGTTTAACTGCTTTTTGCAGCTTATGAACATTGGTTGTGATGGGAATACGCGGGGAATTCCAAGTTCCATCACAGAAAATTGCTATGCGTCGCATGGCGCGCTTTACCCTTCTTTTTCGCGTTTCAGCGGATTTCACGCGCTGAAAGCTGTGCTTTCCGGAACACAGCAAGGAAATCCTGCCTTTGCGCCCGGCCCCCGTCGCCGTTAATACAACCATACCACGGGTTCGAAAGCCATAAAGGTCAGGAGTTCCATACTTCCATGTTGGGTGCCATCTTTACTTTGCTTGCCGCTTTGGCATTTGCGATCGGTCCGTTTTTGGTTCCGGATTTTCAAGGATTTGCGCCGGAGTTCTTTCCTATTCCGCAACTCAAACCACCCTTGCAGCCTGCAGGGTTTGCCTTTGGCATTTGGGGGGTGATTTATCTGTGGCTGATTGTCGGGGCCGTCTTTGGGGTATGGCGGCGTCCGAAAGATCGGCAATGGGCGCGGATGCGCCCTGCGCTCGGCTTGTCCATGGTCATTGGCGCCGCATGGTTGCCTATTGCGCAAAACGATCCTGTGATCGCTTGTGCGATGATTTGGGCCATGTGGGCATTTGCCATCCTTGCACTGCTGCGTGCGCCCAATTTGGACCGTGCCATGGCGGCGTGGCCCGTGGGACTGTATGCAGGATGGCTAAGCACTGCGGCTTGTGTGGCGACGGGATTGAATTTGGCAGGGTTTGGAATTTTGGATCCCGAATTGACTGCCCTGGTTATGATGGCCACAGCAATCGCCATTGCGGCGTGTATCCAGCTGATCCTGAAAGGCGCCCCAACTTATGGGTTTGCAGTTATCTGGGCCATGTACGGCATTTTTGTTGCCAATGATGAAGGCAACCCCGACGTTGCAGGGTTGGCCCTGTTGGCGATGATCGGCATTGGCGCTTTGGCCATGGTTGCCCTTGCGCGCGAATTACGCGGGCGGACCATGTGATGCCAAAGCTTTAGGGTTTACCCTTTTTCTTAAGATGCTTAGCAAGGGCGCCGGAATTCTTTTCTCGGCGGCCTTTATACGGGTTGTCTTGTCCTTGGCCCCGCATGGTCAGGCGGATCGGTGTTCCCGGCATGTCGAAATCGGTTCGCAGACCCCCCACCAGATACCGCGTATAACTTTCGGGCATTTTGTCCGGCAGGGAACACATGACAACAAACCCCGGAGGACGCGTCTTTGCTTGGGTCATGTACCGTAATTTGATGCGACGTCCCTGTGGCGCCGGGGGTGGGTGCGCTTCGACCATGCCGGCCAACCAGCGGTTCAAGGCCGCAGTGGGAACGCGGCGGTTCCACACATCATGGGCGCGCATGATCGCGTCTTGAAGTCGGTCCAAGCCGCGCCCTGTGCGTGCAGACACGGTCACCAAGGGTGCGCCCCGAAGTTGAGGCAGCAACCGCGCCATC